>NZ_JACVVG010000013.1:0-124777 GCF_016647875.1 Pseudomonas sp. S36
GAAAGTTCTCTGCATGTCAAGGCCTGGTAAGGTTCTTCGCGTTGCTTCGAATTAAACCACATGCTCCACCGCTTGTGCGGGCCCCCGTCAATTCATTTGAGTTTTAACCTTGCGGCCGTACTCCCCAGGCGGTCAACTTAATGCGTTAGCTGCGCCACTAAAATCTCAAGGATTCCAACGGCTAGTTGACATCGTTTACGGCGTGGACTACCAGGGTATCTAATCCTGTTTGCTCCCCACGCTTTCGCACCTCAGTGTCAGTATCAGTCCAGGTGGTCGCCTTCGCCACTGGTGTTCCTTCCTATATCTACGCATTTCACCGCTACACAGGAAATTCCACCACCCTCTACCGTACTCTAGCTTGCCAGTTTTGGATGCAGTTCCCAGGTTGAGCCCGGGGCTTTCACATCCAACTTAACAAACCACCTACGCGCGCTTTACGCCCAGTAATTCCGATTAACGCTTGCACCCTCTGTATTACCGCGGCTGCTGGCACAGAGTTAGCCGGTGCTTATTCTGTCGGTAACGTCAAAATTGCAGAGTATTAATCTACAACCCTTCCTCCCAACTTAAAGTGCTTTACAATCCGAAGACCTTCTTCACACACGCGGCATGGCTGGATCAGGCTTTCGCCCATTGTCCAATATTCCCCACTGCTGCCTCCCGTAGGAGTCTGGACCGTGTCTCAGTTCCAGTGTGACTGATCATCCTCTCAGACCAGTTACGGATCGTCGCCTTGGTGAGCCATTACCTCACCAACAAGCTAATCCGACCTAGGCTCATCTGATAGCGCAAGGCCCGAAGGTCCCCTGCTTTCTCCCGTAGGACGTATGCGGTATTAGCGTTCCTTTCGAAACGTTGTCCCCCACTACCAGGCAGATTCCTAGGCATTACTCACCCGTCCGCCGCTGAATCAAGGAGCAAGCTCCCGTCATCCGCTCGACTTGCATGTGTTAGGCCTGCCGCCAGCGTTCAATCTGAGCCATGATCAAACTCTTCAGTTCAATACTGCTTGGGTTTTTAAGAAACCCTAAACTTGGCTCAGCAATCTCAAATGACTATGTGATTTCTCGCATGGCCACTTGTGATGCTGATAATCTTTGTGACTATCAGTCCGTACTCACAAGCACCCACACGAATTGCTTGATTCGATTTGTTAAAGAGCGTTTGGCTGAGAGTGCTTCGTCTCAACCGAGGCGCGCATTCTACGCTTTCCTCATTTGCTGTCAAGCGTTTATTTTGAAGTTTTTTGCGAGAAACTCGTTTAGCTTCAAACACTTGACTCGCTGCGATCGCTCGTAGCGGGAGGCGAATCATACAGCACTCAAGAGCGCTGTCAACCTTCATCTCAACCGCTTTTGATCGGGTGATCGTAGCGCTTCCGGAAACCCGTTAATCGCTTAACTCATTGAATCTCAAGGAGTTTTGCGTTCCGTTGTCGCTGGAAGTGGGGCGCATTATAAGGGGATTCGAGAGGGCGTCAACCGTTTATTTCATTAAAGTGAAATTAAGGCTGAACAGCGCCGCCACTGGCGGCGCATCGCGAGCTACGCTCGCTCCTACCTTAATAGGAGGTTATTCAGGCTTTAGGGTAACTCGGGCGAACGACTTCTTGCCGGCCTGGCACACATGGCTGGCACCCAGGGCAAACATGAAATCACGGTCGACTGCAGCGCCATCAACCTTTACCGCTCCCCCGGCCAGCAGGTCACGTGCCTGCGCCGAGTTCTTCACCAGGCCAGCGCGATTCAGCACGGCAGCAATAGGCAGGCTCTCGGCAGACACCACTTCAACCTCCGGCAGGTCTTCTGGAAGCTCGCCTTCCTTCATACGGTTACCGGCCGCACGGTGGGCATTGGCCGCCGCCTCCTCACCATGGAAACGCGCAACGATTTCCTCGGCCAGCTTTATCTTGATGTCGCGCGGGTTGGCACCCTTGGCCACATCAGCACGCAGCCCCTCGATCTCTTCCATCGAGCGGAAGCTCAGCAGTTCGAAATAGCGCCACATCAAGGTGTCAGGAATCGACACCAACTTGCTGTACATCACCCCTGGCGCTTCCTGGATACCCACATAATTGCCCAGCGACTTGGACATCTTCTTCACGCCGTCCAGCCCCTCGAGCAATGGCATGGTGACGATGTTCTGGGCCTCCTGGCCATAGGCACGCTGCAACTCGCGGCCCATCAGCAGGTTGAACTTCTGATCGGTACCGCCCAACTCGACGTCAGCCTTGAGCGCTACCGAGTCATAGCCCTGCACCAGCGGGTAAAGGAACTCATGGATGGCAATGGGCTGATTGGTGGTGTAGCGCTTGTCGAAGTCATCACGCTCGAGCATGCGCGCCACGGTGTACTGCGACGCCAGGCGAATGAAGTCTGCCGGTGACAGGGTGTCCATCCAGGTGGAGTTGAACGCGACCTCGGTCTTGGCCGGGTCGAGAATCTTGAACACCTGCTGTTTATAGGTTTCGGCGTTTTCCAGCACCTGCTCGCGGGTCAGGGGTGGGCGCGTGGCGCTCTTGCCGCTGGGGTCGCCGATCATGCCGGTGAAGTCACCAATGAGGAACACCACCTGATGGCCAAGGTCCTGGAACTGACGCAGCTTGTTGATCAGCACCGTGTGGCCGAGATGAAGATCGGGCGCCGTGGGATCGAAGCCTGCCTTGATGCGCAAGGGCTGACCGCGCTTGAGCTTCTCAACCAGTTCCGACTCGACCAGTACTTCTTCGGCACCGCGCTTGATAAGCGCCAGCTGCTCTTCAACCGACTTCATAGACAAACCCGCAAGGCTCAGATTCAGGGGGAGCCAACCATACAAGATCGGCTGTCAAATACAAGTTCACAAAGGGATGTGACCCGGACCCGGCGTCGCGACGTCTACGCGCCCTTGCGTGAAAATGCTTTTGGTTATATTTTATACAGTTATTTCATCTTCATCATGTCATTCATCTTTTCCATTTCACCTTTTTCAAAGTCCTTAGCCCATGACCAACGAACCGCCTAAAGCGCCTCCGCTTTATCCGAAGACACATATTCTGGCCGCCAGTGGTATCGCGGCCTTGCTCAGCCTGGCCCTGCTGGTGTTCCCCTCCAGCGACGTAGAAGCCAAGAAAACCACCCTTAACCTGGAGCTGGAAAGCCCCGCCGAGCAGCTCAAGGACGAATCCCGCACTGCCCCGCTGGTACAGGCCGAAGGTGAGCAAGGCTCGCCGTTCGCCCAGATCGAAGAGCCGGCACCCAGCACACAGAATGCTGAGCAAAAGGCGCCGGCGACCGAGCCCGCCGCACAGGCTGCCAAGGCACCTGACCACCGCGAGGTGACCGTCGCCAGCGGTGACACCCTCTCTACCTTGTTCGCCAAGGTTGGCCTCCCTGCCAATGCCGTCCACGACATCCTGGCCAGCAGCAAGCAGGCCAAGCAGTTCAGCCAGCTGAAGCATGGCCAGGTACTGCAGTTCGAGCTGGACAAAGACGGCCAGCTCGCCAACCTGCACAGCAAAGTCAGCAGCCTTGAAACCATTCGCCTGACCAAGACCGACAAGGGCTACACGTTCAACCGAGAAATCAGCAAACCGGTCGTACGCACCGCTTACGCCCACGGCGTGATCAAAAGCTCCCTGTCGGCCTCTGCCCAACGCGCCGGGCTGTCCCACAGCCTGACCATGGACATGGCACGGGTGCTGGGCTACGACATCGACTTTGCCCAGGATATTCGCCAGGGCGATGAATTCGACGTGGTCTACGAGCAGAAGGTCATGGATGGCAAAGTGGTCGGCACCGGCAACATCCTGTCGGCGCGCTTTACCAACCGCGGCAAGACCTACACCGCTGTGCGCTACACCAACAAGCAGGGCAACACCACCTACTACACGGCCGATGGCAACAGCTTGCGCAAGGCGTTCATCCGCACGCCGGTAGACTTTGCCCGCATCAGCTCGCGGTTTTCTGCAGGCCGCAAGCACCCCATTCTGAACAAGATCCGTGCGCATAAAGGCGTCGACTATGCAGCCCCTCGCGGCACACCGATCAAGGCTGCAGGCGATGGCCGTATCGAACTTGCCGGGCGCCGCGGCGGTTACGGTAATACGGTCGTCATCCAGCACGGCAATCGCTACAAGACCCTTTACGGGCACATGCAAGGCTTCGCCAAGGGCATCAAGACCGGCGGCACGGTCAAGCAAGGCCAGATCATCGGGTATATCGGCACCACCGGCCTGTCCACTGGCCCTCACCTGCACTACGAGTTCCAGGTGAACGGTGTGCACGTCGACCCACTGAGCCAGAAAGTGCCGATGGCCGACCCGATCGCCAAGAACGAGCGCCAGCGCTTCCTGCAGCAGAGCCAGCCCCTGATCGCGCGCATGGATCAGGAAAAGGCCACGCTGCTCGCTTCCAACAAGCGCTGACAGCATGGCCCTCTACATTGGGGTAATGTCCGGCACCAGCCTCGACGGCCTGGACATTGCCTTGGTAGAACAAGGCGAGCAGCTTCAACTGCTCGCCACCCATTACCTGCCGATGCCCGACGACCTTCGCCAGGCGCTACTCAGCCTGTGCAGTAGCGGGCCCGACGAAATCGCCCGAGCCGCACTGGCGGAAAACCGCTGGGCCACACTGGCCGGTGAAGGTATTGCGCAGCTGCTGGCACGTCAGGGGCTGCGCCCCGAGGACATCCGCGCCATTGGCAGCCATGGGCAGACCATTCGCCATGAACCTGCACGCGGGTTTACGGTGCAGATTGGCAACCCGGCGCTGCTGGCCGAGGTCACGGGCATCCGCGTTGTGGCCGATTTCAGACGCCGCGATGTCGCTGCCGGAGGCCAGGGTGCGCCCCTGGTACCGGCCTTTCACGAAACCTTGTTCAGCCACATTGGCCAGCGCCTGGCAATCCTCAACGTTGGTGGTTTCAGCAACCTGAGCCTGATTGCACAAGGCACACCCGTACACGGCTTCGACTGTGGCCCCGGCAACGTGCTGCTGGATGCCTGGGTAGAACGCAAGCGCGGCCAGGCCTACGATGCTGACGGCGCATGGGCCGCAACCGGGAAGGTGCAACCTGCCCTGCTCGGTACATTGCTGGCTGATCCGTTCTTTGCGGGGAGCGGCCCAAAAAGCACAGGCCGTGAGGTGTTCAACCTGCCCTGGCTGGACAGCCACCTGGCCACGCTGCCCGCTTACCGCGACGAAGACGTGCAGGCGACGCTGCTGGAACTGAGTGCGCGCAGCATCATCGACTCGCTGAACAATGCCCAACCGGGTACCCAGGCCCTGCTGGTATGTGGGGGCGGCGCCCGCAACGGCGCATTGATGGCTCGCCTGGCCCAGCTGCTGCCGCTAGCGAAGGTTGCAAGCACAGCCGCCTATGGCATCGACCCTGACTGGGTGGAGGCCATGGCGTTCGCCTGGTTGGCCCATTGCTGCCTCGAAGGGGTTGCTGCCAACCGCCCCAGTGTCACCGCTGCACGCGGGCTACGCATACTGGGCGCCATCTACCCTGCATAACACACCGCTGCAGGTAGCAAAACGCCGCGCAATTGCGCGGCGTTTTTTTTGCAGCAAACTTCAGATCGAGAAGGAAGAGCCACAGCCGCAGGTGGTGGCGGCATTCGGGTTCTTGATCACGAACCGCGAACCTTCCAGGCCTTCCTGGTAGTCGACTTCGGCACCCGCCAAGTACTGGAAGCTCATCGGGTCGACCACCAGCGACACCCCTTCGCGCTCGACGATGGTGTCATCTTCGGCGACATCTTCATCGAAGGTGAAACCGTACTGGAAGCCCGAGCAGCCGCCACCGGTGACGAATACACGCAACTTCAGGCGGTCATTGCCTTCCTCGGAAACCAGTGTCTTCACCTTTTGCGCAGCGCCGTGGGTAAATTCCAAAGCCGTGGGGGTGAAGGTTTCGACGCTCATGTTGATTCTCCCGGCGTGGTAGCCGCCATAAAACTCGATGGCGGCCATTATCCGCTTTCCCGAGAAAATCGGTCAACAATAGCAAGCGTCACCCTGCTGCTTGCCATTCATCACGTGTCAGGGCAACAGGCCGGCATGGCCAAGGCCCATACGCTCGTCCAGGCCGAACAGGATGTTGAGGTTCTGCACCGCCTGGCCGGAAGCACCTTTGACCAGGTTGTCGATGACCGACAGCACCACCACCAGGTCGCCACCTTGCGGGCGGTGAACGGCGATGCGGCAGACGTTCGCACCGCGCACGCTGCGGGTTTCCGGGTGGCTGCCGGCGGGCATCACGTCGACGAACGGTTCGTTGGCGTAGCGCTTCTCGAACAGTGCCTGCAGGTCTACCGACTTGTCGGCAACCGTAGCGTACAGGGTGGCGTGGATGCCGCGGATCATCGGTGTCAGGTGGGGCACGAAGGTCAGGCCGATGTCCTTGCCCGCAGCCAGGCGCAAGCCCTGGCTGATTTCTGGAAGGTGGCGATGGCCCTTGACCGCATAGGCTTTCATGCTCTCACCAGCCTCGCAGAACAACGAGCCCACGGCCGCGCCACGCCCCGCGCCACTGACACCGGACTTGCAGTCGGCAATCAGGCGGGTCTCGTCAGCCAGCCCCGCCTCCAGCAACGGCAAGAAACCCAGCTGGGTAGCGGTAGGGTAGCAGCCCGGTACCGCAATAAGGCGTGCCTGGCGAATCTTGTCGCGGTTCACCTCAGGCAAACCATACACCGCATCTGCCAGCAACTCCGGGGCGCCGTGGGGCTGGCCATACCATTTGCCCCATTCTTCAGCGTCCTGCAGGCGGAAGTCTGCCGAAAGGTCGATCACCTTGGTGCCGGCAGCCAGCAGCTCACCCGCCAAGGCATGGGCCACACCGTGTGGCGTAGCAAAGAACACCACATCGCAGGCACCCAGCGCCTTGCTGTCAGGCACGCTGAATGCCAGCCCGTCGTAATGACCGCGCAGGTTCGGGTACATGTCCGCCACTGGCAAGCCTGCCTCGGAGCGCGAAGTGATGATCGTCACTTCCGCCTGTGGGTGCTGTGCCAGCAGGCGCAACAGTTCGACGCCGGTGTAACCCGTGCCGCCGACGATACCGACCTTGATCATAACGCTTGCCCCTTATCAACGAGTCGCCTGGAAAAGTCACGATGATAGGGGCGCGATGCGTCTGTAACAACTCTTCGGGTGCCCCTGATGACACTTGGGCACTACTATCTGACGACCGTGAATACCCTGAAGGAACCACCTCGATGCTCTATCTATGGATCAAAGCGCTGCATATCGTCAGCGTGGTCTGCTGGTTTGCCGGCCTGTTCTACCTGCCACGGCTGTTCGTGTACCACGCCCAAAGCCAGGACAGCGTCAGCCAGGACCGTTTCGTGACCATGGAACGCAAGCTGTACCGCGGCATCATGAACCCGGCGATGATCGCCACGTACGTGTTCGGCATCTGGATGCTCTACCTCACGCCGGGCTGGCTCAGCCAAGGGTGGCTGCACGCCAAGCTGACACTGGTAATCCTGCTGACCGGCTACCATCACATGTGCGGCGCCCAGCGCAAACGCTTTGCCAGCGGCAGCAACACCCGCAGCCATGTGTACTATCGCTGGTTCAACGAAGTGCCCGTGCTGTTTCTGCTGGCTATCGTGATCCTGGTGGTGGTCAAGCCCTTCTGACGCAAAACGCAACGCCAGGCACTACAAGCTGTACACTACGCGCCCTCTTCAGCCCCAGGAGCCTTGCATGACCCGTTACGCCATGATCACCGGTGCTTCCAGCGGCCTGGGCCTGGCCCTGGCGGAAGCCCTGGCAAGGCGTGGGCGCAACCTGATCCTGGTGGCACGCCACCGAGAAACGCTGGAGCCGGTGGCTATCGAGCTGACCCAGCGTTTTGGCGTTGAAGTGCTGTTGCGCGCCTGCGACCTCAGCCAGCCCCTGCGCCTGTCGGGCTTCGTGCTGGAACTCGAAGAAGGCGAGCGGCGCATCGACCTGCTGGTCAACTGCGCCGGCCAACGTACCTACGGGCCGTTCCTGGCCCACGAGTGGGCAGACGAGCAGGACCTGCTGGAAGTCAACGTTCTGGCCCTGAGCCGCCTGTGCCACGCCATTGGCAACCTGATGGCGGTACAGGGCGGTGGCCAGATCCTCAACGTGGCCGGCCTGGCGGGTGTTGCGCCCGGCCCCTGGCTCGCTGCCTATGCCGCCAGCAAGGCATATGTCATGAGTTTTACACTGGCCCTGCGCGAAGAACTCGGGCGCACCGGCATCAAGGTTTCGGTGCTCTGCCCAGGCCCGGTGCGCTCATCGCGCCGGCGCATACCCCGCCTGGATGGCAAGGCCCGGTGCATCAGCCCTGAGGAACTGGCGCTGTACACCGTACGTGCGCTGGACAAGAACCGCGCAGTGATCATGCCGGGCCGGCGCAACCGTTGGCTGGCATTCGCCCCTCGCCTGCTGCCGCGCTGGCTGGTGCGCAAGCTGGCCGGGGTCATCCACAGGCGCTACTGCCCGGCTGGCATGGAATAGCCACTGGGCGAGCGGCGCCCGGCTGAGTACACTCGGGCCGGACCTTCACCATGGAGCAAGTGCTGTGGACGATTTATTCATCAAGATCATCAACCGGGAAATCCCGGCAAAGATCATCTACGAGGACGACCAGGTTCTGGCGTTCCACGACATCGCCCCCCAGGCGCCGGTGCACTTTCTGGTCATTCCGAAAAAGCACATCCGCACCCTCAACGACCTGACCGAGCAAGACAAGGGCCTGGCCGGCCACATCCTGTTCACCGCCCAGCGTCTGGCCAAGGAGCTAGGCTGCGAAGAGGGTTTCCGGGTGGTCATGAACTGCAATGAGCAGGGCGGCCAGACGGTGTACCACATCCACATGCATGTGCTTGGCCAGCGCCAGATGAACTGGCCGCCGGGCTGATCCACGGCAAGCGACCCTGATGCTATTGGGGTAAACTGTCGGGCACATTCTTGCGGAGGTGCCCGATGGCTACCGAACGTCACTATTCCCCGCTCGACCGCTTGTTGCTGCAGGCCGATACCGCCATGCGCACCTTGCTGCCCTTCAGCGGCCAGCCGTCCCGGCCTTCACCGGCGATCATCCAGCCCGACGTCGACCTCGATGCCCAACAGGCGCGCCATGTTGCCGGGCTGATGCGCATCAACCACACCGGCGAAGTCTGTGCTCAGGCGCTGTACCAGGGCCAGGCCCTGACGGCGAAACTGCCTGAAGTACGCAAGGCCATGGAACACGCTGCAGAAGAAGAAATCGACCATTTGGTCTGGTGCGAGCAGCGCATTCGCCAACTCAACAGCCACCCCAGCGTGCTCAACCCCCTTTTCTATGGCATGTCGTTCGGCATTGGCGCACTTGCCGGGCTGGTCAGCGACAAGGTCAGCCTGGGCTTCGTCGCCGCCACCGAGCACCAGGTGTGCAAACACCTCGACCATCATCTCCAGCAGATCCCTGCCGATGACCAGAAGTCCCGGGCGATTCTCGAGCAGATGCGCATCGACGAGGAACAGCACGCCGAAACCGCGCTTGAGGCGGGCGGCTACCGCTTCCCGGCGCCCGTACGCTTTGGCATGAGCCTGCTGGCCAAGGTCATGACCAAGAGCACCTACCGTATCTAAAGGGCAGGCATGACCGAACGCTTCCAAGCAACGGACCTGGCCCGTGCGGTTGAGGCCGGGGTTCTGCAACCCGGCCAGGACCGGGCGCTGCTGGCGTTTCTGCGCCAGCAGCCGGCCGCTACCGGCAACCTGCAACTGGCGCACACGGCGTTCTACTTCGGTGCCCTGTTGATCATGGCGGCCATGGGCTGGCTGCTGAATGAGGCATGGTTGCGCGTGGGTGACGGCGCGTTGTTGCTGGTCGCCAGCCTCTACATCTTGTTCATTACCCTGTTTGCACTCAGGCTGCAGCGGCGCGCACAACCGGTGGCGGCCGGCGTACTGGCAGCCGTGGCGGTCAGCATCGTGCCCTTGGCAGTTTTTGCCGTCGAACGCCTTCTGGGCTGGTGGCCACTGGAAGACACCCAAAGCAACTATCACCAGTACTACACCCATGTTCAGGGCGGCTGGCTGTTGATGGAGGCCGCAACCATCCTGGCCGGGCTGCTGATGCTGCGGCTTGTGCCCTACCCTTTCATCGTGATGCCGATTGCCGTGGCGCTGTGGTTCATGTCGATGGACTTGAGCGAGTGGTTCTTCGGCTCGCCGTTCACCTGGGAGCAGCGCCGTGAAGTGTCACTGTGGTTCGGGTTGGCGACCTTACTGGTGTTTCTGGTGGTAGACGGCCGCACCCGCCAGGATTATGCCCACTGGGGTTATCTGGCGGGCCTCGCCGCGTTCTGGGGAGGGCTGACGCTGGTGGATAACGGCAGCGAATTGGGCAAGGCCGTGTATTGCCTCATCAACCTCGTACTGATCGCCATGGCGGTGCTGCTGCGCCGGCCGGTGTTCATGGTGTTCGGCGCGCTGGGCGTGGCGACTTACCTGGGGTATCTATCTTACGAGGTATTTGCCGACTCGTTGCTCTTCCCGGTCGTACTGACCCTGATCGGGCTGGGGGTGATCGGCCTGGGGTTGTTTTACCAGAAGCGGCGTGAGCGGTTGAGCCAGTGGATGCGGGGAAGGTTGCCGGGGTGGGTACAGGTGGCCCTGCCAGCGCTGCGCAGCTGATGGCACGGGTCACCCCGCTAAATCAAGCCGTCATGAGCAGTTCTGCCAGAGCCGGCGATGTAACCTAAAACCTGCTTCAACCAAGCTCTACAATTTCGTAGCCATGGGTAATCTCGACCCCGGCACGTTCGAGCATGATCGATGCAGAGCAATACTTCTCAGCGGACAACTCGACCGCCCGTTTAACCTGGGCTTCCTTCAGCCCGCGGCCTTTGACCACGAAGTTCATGTGGATCTTGGTAAAGACTTTCGGGTCTTCGCTGGCACGGTCGGCCTCAAGGAACGCTTCGCAGCTTTCCACTGCCTGACGCGACTTCTTGAGGATGCTGACCACATCGAAGCTGCTGCAGCCGCCCAGGCCCAGCAGCAGCATTTCCATCGGCCGCACACCCAGGTTGCGACCACCCGCCTCGGGCGGGCCGTCCATCACCACGACGTGGCCGCTTCCCGATTCGCCGAGGAACATTGCCTCACCGGCCCACTGGATACGTGCCTTCATCTGCCTGGACTCCTGAATTCAAAAAAGGGTGTCAGCTTAGACCTTGTGCAGCCGCGGGAAAAGTACATGAAGCACCGGTTTAATACCGAAACATTTTGTAAGCGTCTGATAAGCTGGCGCCAAATGACTGGCGCCTTCGCCGGCTTGCTGTTGTAAAAGCCTATGGGTCGTATCGAACAGGATTTCGTGATGGTTGCTTCTGCCACAACCCCCAAGCTCAAGAACATCGACAGGCTGCTGGCGCACTGTCAGCGCCGCCACTACGCCGCCAAGAGCAACATCATTTGCGCCGGTGATCGAGCAGAGACGCTTTCGTTCATCATCAAGGGTTCGGTCACCATCCTCATCGAAGACGACGAAGGCCACGAAATGATCATCGCCTACCTGAACAGTGGCGACTTTTTCGGTGAGCTGGGCCTGTTCGAACCCGGGGGAGCCGAACAACACCGCAGTGCCTGGGTCAGAGCCAAAACCGAGTGTGAGGTGGCAGAGATCACCTATGGCAAGTTCCGCGAACTGGCACGCCAGGACCCGGACATGCTCTACGCCCTCGGCAGCCAGATGGCCCAGCGCCTGCGCAACACCACGCGCAAGGTAGGCGACCTGGCCTTTTTCGACGTCACTGGCCGGGTTGCCCGCTGCCTGCTTGAGCTGTGCAAGCAACCCGACGCCATGACCCACCCCGACGGCATGCAGATCAAGATCACCCGTCAGGAGATCGGCCGCATCGTGGGGTGCTCAAGGGAAATGGTTGGCCGCGTCCTCAAAGACCTTGAGGAGCGCAGCCTGGTGCAGGTCAAGGGCAAGACCATGGTGGTGCACGGAACCCGCTAGGTTTTGGGGACATCGGCCAGCACCCTGGCATACGCCTGGGACAGCCGTGCGAACCACGGCGCTTCGGGCGCCACTTCATGCAGCGCAATATGCGCATCGGCACGGCAGCGCTGTTCAAGCTCACAGCACTGGTTGAACCGATTGACGGCAGCCACCATTGATTCGCGCTCGTTGTCCAGCAGCAGCGCCCCGTGCACCAGCACCACCGGGCGCTTGCCCGCCAGGCTCTGCCGCCAGCGCTGGGCGGTACCGACCAGCTTGCGGCCATTGAGGTTGACGTTGTAACGGCCGTCGCAGAACGCGCCTTCAATTTCCCCCACCGAGGCCACACCGCCCCACTCACGTAGCACGTCGCACAATGGCAGGCATAGACGCTGATAGGCGTTTTCGATGCGGCCGTGGTCGCCTTCACTACGAGGAGCGGGGTAAACCAGCGCGATGTTCACAGTGGAATGCGATTGAGGCACTGGCTCACCACCGGTCTCGCGCAGCAGCACCGGCCAGCCGCCAATCGCCAGTTCTGCGCAGGCGACCTCGAAGTGTTGCAGCCGGCTCATACGACGGGGCATGACCAGCGCATGGTCCGTCGGGCGCCAGAACAGCACGCCACTTTCCCGTTCGCCGCGGCACACTGCACCCAGCAGTTCCTGCTCGGCGTGCAGGCCTTGTTCCACAGTCAGGGCAAGGGGTTGATCGGTCATTGCTCCACCTATGATCGTTTCTTCGCTGCCTTCAAGGCCTGCCCCGGAAGCGGCAATGGCAGGGCCTGTAAAAAAGCCGGCAGTTGCGCCGGCTTGTTTTTGCTCAGTCCAGTTGCTGAACGGTTTTCTTCACCTGCTCGGGGAAGAACAGACGCTGCAGCTCAAGGCCCGGCTGCTCGGCCCGCATGAACGCCTCGCCCACCAGGAACGAGTAGACGTCATTGATTTCCATCAGCTCGACGTCGGCACGGTTCAGGATACCGCTCTCGGTGATGGCCAGGCGGTCGCGAGGAATACGCGGCAGCAGGTCCAGGGTGGTCTCCAGGCTGACCTCGAAGGTGTGCAGGTTGCGGTTGTTCACCCCTACCAGCGGTGTGTCCAGAGTCTTCAGGGCACGCTCCAGCTCATCGCCGTCATGCACCTCCACCAGTACATCCAGCCCGACGTCTTTGGCCGTGGCGGCAAGTTCAGCCATTTTCACATCGTCGAGCGCCGACACGATCAGCAACACACAGTCGGCGCCCAAGGCACGGGCCTCGACGATCTGGTACGGGTCGACCATGAAGTCCTTGCGGATAACCGGTAGCGACACCGCGCCGCGAGCTTGCTGCAGGTACTCATCGGCGCCCTGGAAGTAATCCACATCGGTCAGCACCGACAGGCAGGTGGCACCACCCTTCTCGTAGCTGACCGCAATCTCGGACGGCACGAATACTTCACGGATCACGCCTTTGCTGGGCGAGGCTTTCTTGATCTCGGCAATCACCGCCGGCTGCTTGCGCTTGGCCTGCTCGATCATGGCATTGGCAAAACCGCGGGGGGCGTCTGCTGACTTGGCCAGCACGTCCAGCTCGGCAAGGCTCACCCGAGCCCGGCGTTCTGCCACCTCCTGAAACTTGCGGGCGATGATCCGTTCCAGCACCGTTGGCACACTCATGCTTCGTTCTCCACCTTGAATACCGCCGTAAAGGCGCCCAGCTCCTGCATTTTCTCCCAGGCCAGCCCCGTGTGCAGTACATCGCTGGCCAGTTCCACGCCAGCCTTCAGGCTCATGGCATGGTCGGCTGCATAGAGCGCCGCACCTGCGTTGAGAACGATCATTTCTGCAGCCTTCTGGCCGTTCTCGGTCTTGCGCCTGCCGAGGGCGTCACGAATGAGCGCCAGCGAAGCCTGCGGGTTTTCTACGGCGAGGCCATGCAGACTCTGGCTCTTCATGCCGAGGTCTTCAGGCTCCACCCAGTACTCGGTGATTTCGCCGTTTTTCAGTTCCGCCACGAACGTGGGTGCGGCCAGGCTGAACTCGTCCAGGCCGTCCTTGGAATGCACCACCAGTACATGCTTGCTGCCCAGGCGGTGCAGCACTTCAGCCAGCGGGCGGCACAGCGCCTGGGTGAACACCCCAACCACCTGGTGCTTCACGCCGGCCGGATTCGTAAGCGGGCCGAGCATGTTGAACAAGGTGCGCATCCCCAGATCGCGGCGCGGGCCAGCGGCATGCTTCATGGCGGTATGATGGCTTTGCGCGAACATGAAGCCGATGCCCAGGCTGTCGATGCAACGGGCAACCTGCACAGGCGTCAGGTTCAGGTAGATGCCCGCAGCCTCCAGCAAGTCGGCACTGCCGCTTTTACCCGAAACGGCCCGGTTGCCATGCTTGGCCACCGTACACCCCGCCGCCGCCAGCACGAACGACGAAGCGGTGGAAACGTTGAAAATGTTGGCACCATCACCGCCTGTGCCAACAATATCCACCACGCCATCAAGATTCTGCAGTTCGACCTTGTCCGCCAGTTCGCGCATCACGGAAACGGCGCCGACGATTTCATCGATGCTCTCGCTCTTCATGCGCATGCCCATCAGGAAGGCGCCAATTTGCGCCTCGCTGCACTGCCCGGTCATGATTTCGCGCATGACACTGCGCATTTCTTCGGTGGTCAGGTCCAGGTGGCCGACGATACGGCTCAACGCGCTCTTGATATCCATATTCGATCCTTAGCGGTGGCCGCCAGTCTGCTTGAGGAAGTTGGCGAACAGCTCGTGCCCTTGTTCGGTCAGTATCGACTCAGGGTGGAACTGCACCCCTTCAACATTCAGCGTCTTGTGCCGCAGCCCCATGATTTCATCCACCGAGCCGTCTTCGAGGGCGGTCCAGGCGGTGACTTCCAGGCAGTCTGGCAGGGTGTCGCGCTTGACCACCAGCGAGTGGTAGCGGGTAACGGTCAACGGGTTGTTGAGGCCGGCAAACACACCGAGGTCACGGTGGTAGACCGGGCTGGTCTTGCCATGCATCACCTGGCGCGCGCGCACCACATCACCACCGTAGGCCTGGCCGATGGACTGGTGCCCCAGGCACACACCCAGAATCGGCAGCTTGCCGGCAAAATGCAGAATGGCCTGGATGGAGACACCGGCCTCGCTCGGCGTGCAAGGGCCGGGGGAAACGACGATGCGCTCAGGCTGCAGGGCTTCGATCTGGGCGATGGTCAGCTCGTCATTGCGAATGACCTTGACCTCGGCACCCAGCTCGCCAAGGTACTGCACGACGTTGTAAGTGAATGAGTCGTAATTGTCGATCATCAGTAACATCGGGTTAAACCTCTTGAATCTACTGACTTCATAATTCGAACCTTCCCACACCTGCGGCAGGCGCGGCTTCGCCACAAAGGGCTGATACAGGAAGGCAAACAGGGACGGGCCGGGCAGGCCGGCAGGGGATAAAGTCAGGCGCGCCAACGCCAACGGGCGTGGGCCTTGATTACGCGCATCAAGAGTTTGCTGACGATCAACACAGGGTAGGTCTCGCTCTTACGTTCGGGCACAGTAGCCTACCGGGGCGGCGGGCGCAATACGCCCGTAAACACTGGGAAACGAATGGACTTCGGAGCGATGCCCGCCGATTTGCTAAGGTCGATGGGGCTCCCCTGATAAAAACAAAGAAAAGGATGTTCCATGATGCGAAAACCCGCACTGCTGCGCCTCACCCTCAGCACCTTGGCCCTGGCCTGCAGCCAGGCATTCGCCGGCCCCTCGCCCTACTCCAACCTGATCGTGTTCGGCGACAGCCTCAGCGATGCCGGGCAGTTTGGCGGCATGCGCTTCACCAACCGTGACGCCAACGGCAACTACGCACCCGTGTCGCCGATGATCCTGGGCGCACACCTTGGCGTGAACCCGGCAGCCCTTGGCCCTTCCACCTCCCCGCTCAACCAGGCCGTAGGCCTGCCTGACGGAAACAACTGGGCGGTAGGCGGTTACACCACGCGGCAAATTCTGGACTCCATCACCACCACCTCGCAGACGGTGATCCCGCCCGGGCGCCCAGGGGCCGGTCAGTTGCTGCGGGAAAAACCGGGTTACCTGGCCAACGGCCTGCGCGCGGACCCCAACGCACTGTATTACCTCACCGGCGGGGGCAACGACTTCCTGCAGGGGTTGGTCAATGGCCCTGCTGATGCCGTGGCAGCCGGCGCCCGGCTGGCCGCCATTGCCCAGGCCCTGCAGCAGGGGGGCGCCCGCTACATCATGGTCTGGCTGCTGCCTGATCTAGGCCAAACCCCCAACTTCAGCGGCACGCCGCAACAAAACCCGCTGTCCCAGCTGTCTGGCGCGTTCAACCAGTCGCTGCTCAGCCAGCTCAGGCAGGTGGACGCGCAAGTCATTCCCCTGAACATTCCGGGGCTGCTGAGCGAAGCCCTGGCCAACCCCAACGTGTTCGGGCTGGCCAGCGACCAGAACCTTGTCGGCACCTGCTACAGCGGCGAAGGTTGCGCAGGCAACCCCGTGTACGGCCTCAATGGCACAACACCCGACCCGAGCAAATTGCTGTTCAACGATGCGGTACACCCCACCATCGCCGGCCAGCGGCTGGTTGCCGATTACGCCTACTCCCTCATCGCCGCCCCGTGGGAGATCACCCTGCTGCCCGAGATGGCCCACGCCAGCGTGCGCGCGCATCAGGATGAACTACGCAACCAGTGGCAGGCGCCCTGGCAGGCCGTTGGCAAGTGGCAACCCTTTGTTGCCACAGGTGCCCAGGACCTGGATTTCGGTAGCCAACCTGGCGCCGCCAGCGGTGATGGCCGTGGCTACAACCTGACCGTGGGCGCCAGCTACCGGCTCGACGATGCCTGGCGCCTGGGCCTGGCCGGTGGCGCCTACCGACAGAAGCTGGAAGCGGGGACACAGGACTCTGACTACACGCTGGACAGCTACCTGGCCAGCGCATTCGCCCAGTACCGCCAACACCGCTGGTGGGCAGACGCGGCATTGACTGCCGGCCACCTGAACTACGGCGACCTCAAGCGCACCTTCGCCCTGGGTACCCATAACCGCAGCGAAAAGGGCAACACCGATGGCGAGACCTGGGCCGTGTCTGGCCGCGTCGGGTACAACCTGGCGCCAGACAGCAGCCGGTGGCAGCTGGCACCGTTCGTCAGCGCCGACTATGCACGGGTAAAGGTAGATGGTTACGACGAGAAGAGCCGCCGCTCAACGGCGCTGGCCTTCGATGACCAGGACCGTACATCACGGCGCCTGGGCGTCGGTTTGCAGGGTAGCCTGCAGGTAATGCCGGCAACGCGGTTGTTTGGCGAGGTGGCGCAGGAGCACGAATTCGAAGATGACCAGCAAGACGTGACGCTGCACCTGACGGGGCTGCCTGCCAACCACTTCACCTTGGCTGGGTATACCCCAGCCAGCAACCTGACCCGGGTTGGCCTGGGTGTCAGCCATGAAATCGTGGCAGGCGTGCACCTGCGAGGCAGCTATAACTGGCGCAAAAGCGACGAGCAGAAACAGCAGGGCCTAAGCCTGGGCGTTTCTGTCGACTTCTAACCTAGCCGCGAACGTAGCCTGCGATCTGCCTTGCGTGAACGTCAGAAGGCGGATCGCAAGCTTTGCCCGCGCCTACCGGGCCGAGCTTGTGGTCAGTTCTGTTCGGCCAGTGCGACGGCGCGGAACATCGCCCGGCGCTTGTTGATGGTTTCTTCCCACTCCAGTGCCGGCACCGAGTCGGCAACGATGCCGCCGCCCGCCTGCACATGCAGTTCGCCGTCCTTGATCACCGCCGTACGGATGGCAATGGCGGTGTCCATGTTGCCGTTCCAGGCGAAATAACCGACTGCGCCGCCATAAACGCCACGCTTGACCGGCTCCAGCTCATCGATGATTTCCATCGCCCGGATCTTCGGGGCCCCCGACAGGGTGCCCGCCGGCAAAATCGCCCGCAGCGCGTCCATGGCAGTGAGGCCTTCGCGCAACTGGCCGGTGACGTTGGAGACGATGTGCATCACGTTGGAATAGCGCTCGATCACCATTTTCTCGGTCAGGCGCACGCTGCCAGTGGCGGCCACACGGCCCACGTCATTGCGGCCCAGGTCGATCAGCATCAGGTGCTCGGCGATTTCCTTGTCGTCCGACAGCAGGTCATCTTCCAGCGCCCGGTCCGCATCTTCGGTTGCGCCACGCGGGCGGGTGCCGGCGATGGGGCGCACGGTAACCAGGTTGTCCTCGACCCGCACCAGCACTTCCGGCGAGCTGCCCACCACGTGGAAGTCACCGAAGTTGAAGAAGTACATGTAAGGCGTTGGGTTGAAGCAGCGCAGCGCGCGGTACAGGTCGATGGGCGCTGCCTTGAAGTCGATCGACATACGCTGGGAGGGCACAACCTGCATGCAGTCGCCGGCCAGGATGTACTCCTTGATGCGCCCGACAGCGTTTTCGTAATCCTCGCGGGTGTAGCTGGAGCGGAACTCGGGCTCTGCCGCCGGTGGGCCGCTCAAGTCCAGGCCACGGCGCGGGGTGATGGGCTGGCGCAAGGTTTCGAGCAAGTCCTGCAAGCGGGCATTGCCCTGTTCGAAGGCGTGCTCATCGGCCGGGTCGACCAGCACGATGGCGTGCATCTTGCCGGCCAGGTTGTCGAACACCACCACCGCATCAGACACCATCAGCAGAATATCCGGCACCGCCAGCGGGTCCGGGTTGGGGCTCGCACCCAGGCGTGTTTCCACATAGCGCACGCAGTCGTAACCGAAGTAACCCACCAGGCCGCCATTGAAGCGCGGCAACCCCGGAATGTCGGCCACCTTGTAACGGTCCTTGAATGCCTCGACGAAGGCCAGCGGGTCCTCGACATCATGGCTTTCGACCTCAACGCCGTCCTGCAGGATGCTGACGTGATAACCGTGCACCCGCATCACTGTGCGCGAAGGCAGGCCGATCATGGAATAACGGCCCCACTTCTCGCCGCCCTGCACGGACTCGAGCAGGTAGGAGTTAGGCTGATCAGCCAGCTTCAGGTAGATCGACAACGGCGTGTCGAAGTCGGCCAGGGTCTCGCAGGCCAGGGGGATGCGGTTATAGCCGGCTGCAGCCAGGCGCAGGAATTCTTCGCGGGTCATGAGTAGCCTCGTGGCATAAAGCTTATGGTCGGGCAAACGGATGGGCCGGCACGCGCCGGCAGGCAGAAGTCAGGCGCGCCAACGCCAGCGGGCCAGGGCCTTGATGACTTTCATCCAGAATTTGCCGGTAACCGCCACGGGGGACTCTCTGTCGTGTGAGGTTTGAAGGTCCGCCAACGTTATCCCAGTGGCAGGGTCTACGCAACCGGGCAGCAGTGCGCGCAGGTCATCGATCACCAGGCTGGGGGACTCTTCACCGATCGGCCGCCCATGGTTGTAACCATAGGTAAGGCCAACACTCTGCACGCCAGCGGCCTTGGCCGCCTGCACGTCGCTGCGCGAGTCGCCAACAAACAACGACTGTTGCGCGGTCACGCCCGCCATCTGCATGACAAACAGCAGCGCCGCAGGGTCGGGCTTCTTCTGCGGCAGGGTGTCGCCACCGATGATCCAGCGGAAGTAGCTGCCGATCTTCATCTGGTCCAGCAGCGGCCCGACAAAACGCTCGGGCTTGTTGGTGATCAGCGCCATCTCCACGCCGCGCTTGCTCAACCAGCGCAGGGTGTCTTTTACGCCTGGGTAGACCTGCGTCAGCGCATGGCTGTCGGCGTAGGCCTCCATGAACAACGCCAGGGCCCGTTCGGCCAGTGCATCATCTACCGAAGCATGATCGATGCCTCCGGCCAAGGCGCGGCGCACCAGCACCTGTGCACCGTTGCCCACCCACTGGCGCACGGCAGCAAGGCCGGCCGGGGGGCGGCCGAGTTCGAGCAGCATGCGGTCGACAGCGGCCGCCAGGTCTGGCACGGAATCGATCAGGGTACCGTCCAGATCGAACATCACCAGCCTGGGCAGCGTCCCCGGGAACAGCTGCTCGAAGCCGCTCATGGGCGGGCCTGAGCCAGTTCGCTGCGCATCTGCGCGATCACTTGTGCGTAGTCCGGGGCATTGAAAATGGCAGAACCGGCGACGAAGGTATCGGCACCTGCTGCAGCGATTTCACGGATGTTGCCCACATTGACCCCGCCGTCGATTTCCAGACGGATATCACGGCCGCTGGCGTCGATCAGTGCACGGGCTTCACGCAGTTTGTCGAGGGTGCCGGGGATGAACTTCTGCCCGCCAAAACCCGGGTTGACGCTCATCAGCAGCACCATGTCGACCTTGTCCATCACATACTTCAAGGCATCCAGGCTGGTGGCCGGGTTGAACACCAGGCCAGCCTTGCAGCCGCCATCCTTGATCAGTTGCAAAGAGCGATCGATGTGCTGCGAGGCTTCCGGATGGAAGGTGATGTAGCTGGCGCCGGCTTCGATGAAGTCGCCGATGATACGGTCGACCGGGCTGACCATCAGGTGCACGTCGATGGGCGCGGTGACGCCATACTTGCGCAGGGCGGTACACACCATCGGGCCGATGGTCAGGTTGGGGACATAGTGGTTGTCCATGACATCGAAGTGGACGATGTCTGCACCCGCAGCCAGAACCTTGTCGACATCCTCGCCCAGACGGGCGAAATCGGCAGAAAGAATGGAGGGGGCAATAGCGTAGGGCTGCATGGCGCACCTGTTGGCAGAATCACGGTGGCGCGCATTGTAACCCAGGCAAGCGAATGAGGGCTGACTGGTATCAATCGCGATGCGCCGCAGGTGGCGCACCGCGAGCAGCGGTCAGGCAGGCTGCTGGGTCCTCAGTTTTTCGCTGCGCCCACGCAGCCACTCCAGGGTCAGCAGCAGTACCACCGAGAACGCGATCAGCAAGGTGGCCGCCGCCGCAATGGTGGGGCTGAGGTTCTCGCGTATGCCGCTGAACATCTGCCGTGGCAGGGTCGCCTGCTCAGGCCCGGCCAGAAACAGCGTCACAACCACCTCGTCGAACGAGGTAGCAAAGGCAAACAGCGCCCCCGAAATCACGCCTGGGGCGATCAGCGGCAAGGTCACCCGACGGAATGCCAGCAGTGGCGATGCCCCCAGGCTGGCCGCCGCCCGCACCAGGTTGTGGTTGAACCCTTGCAGGGTTGCCGACACGGTGATGATGACGAACGGTACACCCAATACGGCGTGTACCAGAATCAGCGAGGTAAAGCTGTTGCCCAGGCCCAGCGGGGCGAAAAACAGGTAACTGGCCACACCGATGATCACCACCGGCACCACCATGGGCGATATCACCAGGGCCATCACCAGCGACTTGCCCGGGAAATCGCCCCGGGTCAGGCCGATGGCCGCCAGCGTACCGAACACCATGGCCAGCGCCGTGGCGGCCGGGGCAACGATGATGCTGTTCTTCAGCGCGCGCATCCACTCGGCCGAGCCGAAGAAATCCTGGTACCACTGCAGCGAGAAGCCCTGCAACGGGTACACCAGGAAACTGCCGCTGTTGAATGACAGCGGCACGATGACCAGCACAGGCAGAATCAGGAACAACAGGATCAGGCCGCAGAGAATGCGCAGGCTGTAGAACCAGACCCGCTCGACGGGTGACATGTATGGGCTCAGCATGACAAAGCTCCTCAGCTCAGGCGCAGGCGGCTGGCGCCAACCAGCCAGCTATAGATCAGGTACAACAGCACGGTCGCCAGCAACAGCAGCCCGCCAAGGGCGGTGGCCATGCCCCAGTTGATACTGGTGTTGGTGTAGAAGGCCACGAAATAGCTGACCATCTGGTCGTTCGGGCTGCCGAGCAGCGCCGGGGTGATGTAGTAGCCGATGGCAAGAATGAACACCAGCAGGCACCCGGCCCCCACACCTGCGTAGGTCTGCGGGAAGTACACCCGCCAGAAACTGGCGAACGGGTGGCAGCCCAGCGAAATGGCGGCACGCATATAGCTGGGCGAAATGCCTTTCATCACGCTGTACAGCGGCAGAATCATGAACGGCAACAGAATGTGCACCATCGAGATGTACACACCTGTACGGTTGAAAACCAGCTCCAGCGGTTGATCAATGATGCCCATGGCCATCAGCGCACTGTTGATCAGGCCGCCCGACTGCAGCAGCACGATCCACGCCGCCACACGCACCAGAATCGACGTCCAGAACGGCAGCAGTACCAGGATCATCAGCAGGTTGCTCTGCCGGGTCGGCAGGTTGGCCAGCAGGTACGCCAGGGGGTAGGCCAGCACCAGGCAGATGGCAGTGATCACCACCCCCATCCACAGTGTGCGGGTGAAGATATCCAGGTAGATGGCCTGGTCGGGGGTGGCCTTGGCCAGTTCGCCCAGGTCGTCGATACGGTGGTCGAGCGAAGCCAGCAGGTAGAACGAGGTCACCGTGCTGGTGTTACGGCGTATCGCCTGCCAGTAGGCGGGGTCGCCCCAGCGCTCGTCCAGGGTTTGCAGTGCATCCTTGTACGACGCAGGCTCGCTTTTGAACGGCAGCGCGCGTGCGGTCTTGGCCAGCAGGCTGCGATAGCCTGCCAGCTCCATGTTCAGGCGCTTGGAAAGGTCGCCCAGGGTCTGGTTCTTGCGCGACTCGGCCAGGTCCTGGCTCAGTGCCTTGTAGACGTCCTCGCCGGGCAGGCTCTTGCCGTCCCACTGGCCGATGACCTCGACCGTGCGCGGCAGGCCGCTGACCACTTCCGGGTTGCCGACGCTCTTGTACAGCAGCGCGCCGATAGGCACCAGGAACACCAGCAGAAGAAACAGCGCCAGCGGCGCGATCAACGCCTGCGCCTTCCAGCGGTTGACCCGCTCGGCGCGCTTGAGGCGCTGCTTGAGATTTGAACCTGCGCCTTCTTTGAGGGGCACTGCGATGGCCATGGCAAACTCCGCGATACGAACTGAAAATGGGGCCGCAACGCGGCCCCCTTACGCTGGTCGTTTACTTCTTCGCCGCCCAGGCGTTGAAGCGTTGCTCCAGCTGCTCGCTGTTGTCGGCCCAGAAGGCCACGTCGATCTGCACCTGGTTGGCAATGTTCTCAGGCGTGGTCGGCATGTCTTTCTTCACATCTTCGGACAGCAACTCCACAGCCTTGGAATTCGCCGGCCCGTAGGCGATGTTCTCGGAGTAGGTTTTCTGCTGCGGCGGCTGCACGCTGAAGGCGATGAACTTCTTGGCCTGCTCGATATCCTTGGCGCCCTTCGGAATGGCCCAGGCATCGAAGTCGTAGATACCGCCGTTCCACACCACCTTGAGGTTGCTTTCTTTTTGCACGGCGGCAATGCGCCCGTTGTAGGCCGAGCTCATAACCACGTCACCCGAGGCCAGGTACTGCGGCGGCTGGGCACCGGCTTCCCACCACTGGATGCTGGGCTTGAGCTCGTCGAGTTTCTTGAAGGCGCGGTCCACCCCTTCCTTGGTGCCCAGCACCTGGTAGACGTCCTTGGGTGCCACGCCGTCGGCCATCAGAGCGAATTCCAGGGTGTACTTGGCCCCTTTGCGCAGGCCGCGCTTGCCAGGGAATTTCTTGGTGTCCCAGAAATCGGCCCAGCTGGTGGGGGCCGTCTTGAGCTTGTCGGCGTTGTAGGCCAGCACCGTGGACCAGACGAAGAAGCCCACGCCACAAGGCTGGATGGCGCCGGGCACGTAATCGCCTTCGTTGCCGAACATCGCAGGGTCGAGTTCTTCGAACATGCCTTCGTCACAGCCACGGGCGAGCTCCGGCGACTCCACTTCCACCAGGTTCCAGGACACGCTCTTGGTGTCGACCATCGCCTTGACCTTGGCCATTTCACCGTTGTACTCACCGGCGACGATCTTGCCATTACCGGCCTTTTCCCACGGCTCGTAGAATGCCTTCACCTGGGCCGCCTTGTTGGCGCCCCCGAACGACACCACGGTCAGGT
Source organism: Pseudomonas sp. S36 (assembly GCF_016647875.1). Classification (NCBI taxonomy): domain Bacteria; kingdom Pseudomonadati; phylum Pseudomonadota; class Gammaproteobacteria; order Pseudomonadales; family Pseudomonadaceae; genus Pseudomonas; species Pseudomonas sp. S36. The sequence goes on from NZ_JACVVG010000013.1 coordinate 23,868, forward strand.
CTGCAGCCATGCTCTGGCCAGCGGCGAACAGCCCCAGGGCCAGGGCGGTCAGTTTCAACTGCTTGCGCATTGTTATTCTCTCCACAGTACAGGGTTGGTGCAGCAAACCTTCATTGGGCTTCGGTAACCGGGTCGAGCGCACGGGCGTGCTCCACCTCCCAGCCCAGCGGTACCACATCGCCCACGGCCAGGGCCGGGTCGAGTTCGGCAATAGGCTGCTTCACGAAGAAATCGGCCTTGCCGCAAACCTCCAGGCGCACCCGCACGTGGTCGCCCAGGTAAATGAATTCGGCCACGCGGCCAGAGAAGCGGTTGACGCAGGCTTCGCTGTGGCCGTTGAGGCGCACGCGTTCCGGGCGGATAGACAAGGTAACCGGCTCGCCCGGGCTTCCAACGTTCACCGCCAGCGCCTCAACCCGCTCACCGCGCGCCAGCTGCACCTGGCAACGGTTGCCCTCGTGGCTCAGCAGGGTGCCGTTGATGCGGTTGTTCTCACCGATGAAGTTGGCGACGAAGGTGTTGCAGGGCGCCTCGTACAGGGTGCGCGGGTCGGCGATCTGCTGGATCTGGCCCTGGTGGAATACCGCCACGCGGTCCGACATGGTCAGCGCCTCGCCCTGGTCGTGGGTCACGTACACCACAGTGACGCCAAGGCGCTGGTGGATATGCTTGATTTCCATCTGCATGTGCTCACGCAGCTGCTTGTCCAGCGCCCCCAGCGGCTCATCCATCAGCACCAGCTGCGGCTCGAACACCAGAGCCCGGGCCAGCGCCACACGCTGCTGTTGCCCACCGGACAACTGGCCAGGGTAGCGCTTGGCGAAGGCCTCCAGTTGCACCATGTTGAGCACGCGCTTGACCCGTTCGCTGATGTCGGTCTTGCTCAGGTTGCGCACCGTCAGCGGGAAGGCCAGGTTCTCGGCCACGGTCATGTGCGGGAACAGCGCGTAGTTCTGGAACACCATGCCGATGTCGCGCTTGTGCGGCGGCACGTTGTTGATGGAGCGCCCGGCCAGCTGGATTTCACCTGCGGTAGGGGTTTCGAAGCCGGCGAGCATCATCAGGCTGGTAGTCTTGCCTGAGCCAGAGGGCCCAAGCAGGGTCAGAAACTCGCCCTTGCGGATGTCCAGGTTGAGGTCTTTGACGATCAGCGACTCGCCGTCGTAGCTCTTCTGCACACCACGGAAGCTGACCAGCGTTTCGCCGGTTGCAGCGTTCGACTTCGCCTCGCTCATGCCTGCACCTTCTTGTTGGATGACTGCGTAGGCAAAAGCGTAGAAGAGTGGCAAGCACCGGGAAATCGGGGGCGCTGAGAGAATGCCATCATCCGGATGGAAGATTGTGTGTAGGGATTGCCCTACAAGGATGACGCGATTGGGACACCTGCCAGCACTGCCATCCATCCCTTGTGGGGGCGGGCGCAACCTGTGTGTCGCAATCAGACCAGCTTGTGCTCCATGGCGTACTTCACCAACTCCGCCAGGGAGTTCACTTTCAGCTTCTGCATCAGCCGCGCCTTGTGGGTGCTGATGGTCTTGCTCGACAGCGCCAGCTGCTGGGCAATGTCGTTGACGTTAGCGCCCTGGGCCAGGCGCTCGAACACTGAAAACTCCCGCTCCGACAACAGCGTATGCAGCGGCCGAGACTCGGTCAGGCCCACTTCGAAAACCATGCGGTCCGCCAGCGCCGGGTCGATGTAGCGCCCACCCCCGGCCACTCGGCGGATCGCCGCCAGCAACAGCGCCGGGTCGCTGTCCTTGGTGGCATAGCCTGCCGCCCCGGCTTTCAATGCACGCGCCGCCATCTGCGCCTCGTCATGCATCGACAGCATCAGGATTGCCGGTGGGTCCTGCAGTGCGCGGATGCGCGGGATGGCTTCCAGCCCATTGACGCCTGGCATGGAGATATCCAGCAACACCACTTCGCAGGGCGTATGCCTGAGGGTATCGAGCAACTGCTCGCCATTGCCGGCCTCGCCCGCCACCTGCATGTCCTTGGCCAGGCCGATCAACTGCTTGATGCCTTCGCGGACAATGGTGTGGTCTTCGGCCACCAGTACTCGAATCACGGTCGTTCTCCTATTCCAACGCGATGGCCACGCTCAGGCTGGTGCCCTCGCCCGGTTCACTGTGCAGCACCATGCTGCCACCCAGCATGAGCACCCGCTCGCGCATGCCTACCAGGCCAAACGAGGTGGGCCGTGGCTGGTCGCGGCAAAAACCCTGCCCGTCATCGCTCACGGTCATGCGCAATTGCCCCGCTTCACGCACCAGTTCTATTTCCACGCTGTGGGCGTTGGCGTGGCGCATCACATTGGTCAGCGCTTCCTGAAGAATACGGAACAGGCCCGTTGCCTTGGCATCGCTCAATGCTGGCAGATTATCGGGCACCTGCACCAGGCACGGGATCTGCGTGCGCGCCTCGAAGCGCCGCGCCTGCCATTCGATGGCCGACGCGATGCCTGCATCCAGAATCGGCGGGCGCAGGGCCGTGGCCACATCGCGTACCAGCTGGAACAGCTGGCTGATCAGCCGTTTCATAGTGGCCAGGCGCTCATTGAGGGCAGGGTCGAGTTCGGCAAACGCCAGCTCGCACATCGACACTTCCAGCTTCAACACCGTCAGCATCTGCCCCAGCTCGTCGTGCACTTCCCGGGCGATGCGGGCTTTTTCTTCCTCACGCACGCTCTCCAGGTGCGCGGACAATTCACGCAACTGCTCCTGGGAGCGTGCCAGGGCCAGTTCGGCCCGCTTACCCTGGGTGATATCCCACACCACCCCGTCCCACACCACCTGGCCATTGGCCAGGCGACGGGTACTGGCCTTGATGTCGGCCCAGCGCTGCTCGCCCTGGCGGGTCAGGATGCGGCCCTGCCATTGCCAGTCCTGCTCGCTGGCCAGGGCCAGGTTCTGCACGTGGTGGTAGTCGGCCCGGTCGTCGGGGTGTACCAAGGTGCGCAGCCCCATCTGCGGGTGCTGGATCTCGCTGGGTGTGTAGCCCACCAGCGCCTCGCTGCCCTCGCTGATGTACGGAAACTCCAGCCCGCCAACGGCCGGGTCGCGCTCCAGGCGGAACACCAGGCCCGGGACGTTACCGGCAATCCCCTTGAGCCTCGCCTCGCTCTCGCGCAGCGCGGCCATGGCCCGGTGGCGCTCGGTGACATCGGCAAGGTAGACCACCAGGTACTCGGCATCGCGAAAACGCAGAAAGCTCAGCGACAGCTCCACCGGGAGCAGGCTGTGATCGGCGCGCCGACACTGGGTTTCGAACTGCCCGATGCCCCCCTCGCCCGAGCGCGCGCGCTTCCACAGCTCCAGCCAGCGGTCCATGTTCAGGCCAGGCTCGAAATCGCCCAGTGGCCGGTCCAGCAGCGCCCCTTGCGCATACCCCAGCATGCGCTCGGCAGCAGGGTTGGCGTAGCGCACATGGCTGTCCCAGTTCACCCAGAGGGTGCCAACCGTGCTCTGATCGATCGCGAACTGGCTCAGCCGCGCAGCTTCATCGCGTGCATGCCGCTCCTGCAGACGTTCCCGGGTAGTCAGCAGGCTACGCTCAAGTTCGCGCTGCTGCCGCCGCTGCCACATCAGGGTGGCCAGGGCACCCAGCAGCAACATGCCCAGCAGCAAGGCCAGGTTCTGCCAGAACCCGGGCGACTCGCTCAGGCGGGGGTACCGGGGCTGCAGCCAGCGCTGGTGCAACTGCTCGAGCTGCTTGGCAGGCAACGCCTGCAAGCCACGTTCGAGCACATCGGCCAGCAGCGGCCAGTCCTGCCTCGAACCGATGCGCAGCAACTGCGGCAGGCCGATATCCCCCACCACTGCCAGCTCACCAAACTCGCTTTCACGTGACAACCGGCTCAGCTGTGCTTCATCCATCACGGCAAAACTGGCCTGCCCGCTCACCAACAGTTGGAGGGCCTCTCGCTCATCAGGCACCCCTTGCAGGTTCAGGTTCCCGTAGTTGCCCCGCAGGTAGGTCGCCAACTGGCTGGGCATGCGCACCACCACCCGCTGCGCGGCATCGAGCTTTTCAAGCTCGACCGCCATGGCGCCATTGCGCGGCCCAACGATCAGTTGTGGCACGCGCATGTACGGGTCACTGAACAGCCACAGGCGAAGGCTGGCCGGGGTTTGCGTAAGGCCCGGGGCAAAGTCGATCTCGCCCGCCTGCAAGGCGTGCTCCAGGCTGGCCTGGTCCGGGAAGTTTCGCCAGGTAAGGTCCAGGCGCAGGGCCTGGGCCAGGCTACTCACCAATTCCACGTTGGCCCCGTACAGTTGCTGCAGGCGCCGGTCGAACTGCGCGTATGGCGCCTGCAGCACCAGGCCCACCCGCAAGCTGCGATGGCTGTCCAGCCACTGCTGCTGGGCAGGTTCCAGCGCAACGGTGGGCACCGGCTCTTGCCTGGCCAGCGCGATCAGGGGGAGCCACAGGCAGCCAATCACCAACAGGCGACGCATTCGGTTCATCTACAGGCTCTTCCAGGCGAGGCGGCCATCGCGCATGGCCGTCCCGGCCAAATACCATTACGCTGCAGAAATCATTCAGGCCTTGGGTTGATACATGTCCACACTCTATCGCACGACGCTGGCAATGTGCTGCCTTGCCTCGATTCTTCCACTGGCTGCGCTGGCAGCGGATGACGAAAAGCCTGCCGCCGCCACCGAGGCAACCCGCCCCGAAGCGGTTCGCCCGCCCTTGCTGGAGCGTAGCCAGGAGGATGCCCAGGCCCTGGAGCGCTTGGTGCCCAAAGCTGAACAGGAAACCTTGCAGGCCGGCACCGACAGCTTCCTGGCCCTGTGGAAACCCGCCAACGACGCCGACCCGAAAGGGGCAGTGATCATTGTGCCCGGGGCAGGTGAAACCGCCGATTGGCCCCGTGCGGTCGGGCCACTGCGGCAGAAATTCCCGGATGTGGGCTGGCACAGTTTAAGCGTCAGCCTGCCAGACCTGTTGATAGACAGCCCCCAAGCCCGGGTCGAGGACAAACCAGCCGAGGTACCCGCCAGCCAGGACGGCCAGCGTGCCCCCGTCAAGGATGAGCCGGCCGACGCCAATGCCAATGTTGCCCAGGCCACCGCAGCCGATCCGGACACTGCACAAGGTACCGATGCCGAAGTAGCCGACCAGCAGACCGACCCCGCCGATGCCGAGCGCATCTTTGCCCGCCTGGATGCGGCCGTTGCGTTCGCCCAACAGCACAACGCCCGCAGCATCGTGCTGATCGGCCATGGCAGCGGCGCCTACTGGGCCGCCCGCTACCTCAGCGAGCGGCAGCCCCCGCAGGTACAAAAGCTGGTGATGGTGGCCGCGCAGACACCGGCACGGGTCGAGCATGACCTGGAGAGCCTGGCACCAACGCTGAAAGTGCCAACGGCTGACATCTACTATGCCACCCGCAGCGCCGACCGCGCCGCAGCCGCGCAGCGCCTGCAAGCCAGCAAGCGGCAAAAGGACAGCCAGTATCGCCAGCTGTCGCTGATCGCCATGCCAGGCAACCAGGCTGCGGAGCAGGAACAATTGTTCCGCCGGGTGCGCGGCTGGATGAGCCCGCAAGGGTGACGCTTCAAATACCCCGCCGCTTGCGGATCATCGCATAGGCCTGGTGTAATTCGCGGGTGCGCTCGGTGGCCTCGCGCAACTGCGCCTCGCTGGCCCCCGTGCCAGCCAGCTTGTCAGGGTGGTGGCGGCTTACCAGGCGGCGATAGGCCTGCTTGATCACGGCGCCGTCGGTATCGGCCTCCACCGCCAGCAAGCGCATCGCTGCCGCATAGGTCATGCCCACGCCCGCCATGCCAGCGGTTTTGCGCGGCTCGTACTCTTGTGACATTGCCTGCACCTGGCGGCGGCTCATGCCCAGCTTGTGCCCCCAGTCCAGCAGCAGTTCACGCTCCTTGTTGCCCATCCTGCCGTCAGCCCAGACCATGCGCCAGCTGGCGCGCATGGTACCCTCCGCCGCATGCGGCTGCTGGCGGATGCGACGCAAGTAGGCGCCCAGCCGATCCTTGCCGGCCTTGCCGCGGTTGAACGCCTCGATTGCCCGCAGGCGCGCAGGCTCGTCCAGGTTCAGGCGCACCATCTCCTGCCGGGCCTGCTGGATATGCTGCTCGGCGACACGGCCGTCACACTTGGCCAGGCGCCCCAGCAAGACAAACAGCAGTTCCTCGTCACGCAGCGCAGGCCGCCCGCCGAGGCGTTCACGCACATCTTCCCAACCTTGCAGGCGCATATGGCGGTCCATCACCTGGCCGAGCAAGGCCCCCAGCAGGGCACCAGGAATGCTGGCGATGGCAAAGCCGGCACCGGCGCCAATCAACGTACCAGGCCACCACATGTCAGGCGTGCTCGCCAAGCAGGCGCTCGGCCTCGGCCAGGCGCTCCAGGGTGCCTACGTCCACCCACCGGCCCGCGTGGCGCTCACCGCTGACCTTGCCGGCAGCTATGGCCTGGCGCAGCAGTGGCGCGAGCTTGAATGCGCCAGGCTGGCAACCGTCGAACAGTGATGGGTGCAGCAGGGAAATGCCGCTGAAGGTCAGGGTGCCTGGGGCGCTATCCCCGTCGAGGACCTGGCCGTCGACCAGGCGAAAATCGCCGTGGCCGTGATGGCTGGGGTTGTCGACCAGCACCAGATGGGCCAGGCCCTGCAACGGGCATTGCAACCGGGAAAAATCGTAGTCGGTCCAGATATCACCGTTTACCAGCACAAAGGGTTCATCGCCCAGCAAAGGCAACGCCTTGAAGATACCGCCACCGGTTTCCAGGGGCTCGCCCTCGGCGGAGTAGCGGATATGCAGGCCAAAGCGGCTGCCATCACCCAGATGGCGTTCGATCTGCTGGCCGAGCCAGGCATGGTTGATCACCACATCGGTAATGCCCGCAGCGGCCAGTGCCTGCAGGTGGTATTCGATCAATGGCCGCCCGGCAAGCGGCACCAGCGGCTTGGGCGTGTGCAGGGTCAAGGGGCGCATGCGCTCGCCCTTGCCTGCCGCCAGAATCATGGCTTTCATGCACGTGCTCCCGCCTGTAGCCCGGCGATCAATTCACCCAGCTCGGCCAGTTCGGGACGGCGGGTGATCACCTCTTTTATATAGGCGAAAAAGCGCGGTACATCGCCCAGGTAACGTGGCTTGCCATCGCGGTGGCAGATGCGGGCAAAAATGCCGATCACTTTCAGGTGGCGCTGCACGCCCATCAGGTCGCTGGCACGCTGGAAGGTGTCGAAATCGGCCTGTACCGGAATGCCGGCGGCCTTGGCCTTTTGCCAGTAGTCACGCAGCCAGCCTTGAACCCGGGCCTGTGGCCAGCTGACGAAGGCATCCTTGAACAGGCAAGTGATGTCGTAGGTGACAGGGCCATACACGGCATCCTGGAAGTCCAGCACCCCTGGGTTTGGTGCGCTTTGCATCAGATTGCGCGGCATGTAGTCGCGGTGCACCAGCACCTTGGGCTGCGCCAGGGCGCTGTCGATCAGCAGTTGGCTGCAGCGCTGCCAGGCAGCGGCCTGCTGTTCATCGAAGGCCCGGCCAAGTTCGTGGCCCACATACCACTGGTGGAACAGCTCGACCTCACGGCGCAGCAAGGCTTCGTCGTAGCTGGGCAGTGCAGCCTCCATCGGCAGGCGCTGCACGGCCAGCAGGGCGTCGATGGCATCGGCGAACAAGGCGTCGGCATTGTCGGCATCGATGATGTCCAGGTAGGTCTGGCGGCCCATGTCACCCAGCAGCAGGAAGCCTCGCTCCAGGTCCTGGGCGTGGATGAGTGGCACGTGCACCCCGCCACTGGCGAGCAGGTGGTCGATGGCGACGAACGGTCGGCAATCTTCCTGCGGGGGCGGGGCATCCATCACCACAAAACTGTGCCCTGCACCTTCCCAGCGGAAGTAGCGGCGGAAGCTGGCATCACTGCTGGCTGGGGTCAGGCTGCCTGCTGGCACCTCGCCCCAGGCGTTGTTGCGGAAAAGATCCTCGAGCTGCTCGTGGAGCCACACCGTCAGTTGTTGCAGGCGTACATCGTGTTCAGGCATTACAAGGGTCTCCGACGGCCCTAGCCGTCAAGCGGGTCATGCTTTATTATCCAGCATCTTTTTCAGACCATCGAGAGGCGTGCGGCCCCACACGCGGGCAGATGGCACGCAGGAAGCCCGGACTAATAAGATGGCATTGAAATCCCCCGCGTTTCGTAGAAAGTTTCCGTTGCTGGTCACCGGCGGTCTGCTGGCCCTGCAACCTCTAGCCATGTCGCACGTCGTGGCAGCCGAACAATTCGACTGCCAAGTGTCCGCCTCCGGTGGTTGGGACTGCAAGCCCAAGGCTCAGGTCAACAACCTGCCGCCACGGCCGGTGCACGAGGGTGCTGCTGTCAGCGCCGGCACCGGTGGCGAAGCCGCCGGCGAGGCGCAAGCCGCCGACCGCCCGACGCTGGTTACCGAGGCCAAGGGCCGCGGCCTGAAGTCGCGCAGCGAAGACTACAGCCACCTGGACTGGGTCCCGCGTGACAAGCTCACCGCTGCTCAGCTGGCCGAAACCGGCCCGTATTGCGGTGGCGCCTATATCGAGCCAACCCGCCCAGGCATGGCCGACACCACGCCCAAGGACGAGTCGCCTACCTACATCAACGCCAAGGTGTCCAAGTACCAGCAGGAGCAGCAGATTGCTACCCTCGCCGGCAACGTGGTAATGCGCCAGGGCAGCATGCAGGCCGAGGCCGACGAAGCCAACCTCTACCAGACCGAAAACCGTGGCGAGCTCAAGGGTAACGTCAAGATCCGCGACAACGGTTCGCTGGTGGTGGGTGACCAGGCACAAATCCAGCTCGACACCGGCGAAGCCCAGGTCGACAACGCTGAATACGTGATGCACAAGTCGCACATTCGCGGCAGTGCCCTCTACGCCAAACGCGGTGAAAACGCGATCATCCGCCTCAAGGATGGTACGTACACCACCTGTGAACCGGGCAGCAACGCCTGGCAGCTCAAGGGCAACAACATCACCCTGAACCCGGCCACCGGTTTCGGTACCGCGACCAACGTCACCCTGCGGGTCAAGGATTTCCCGGTGTTCTACACACCGTACATCTACTTCCCGATCGACGACCGTCGCCAGTCCGGCTTCCTGCCGCCATCGTTCAGCACCAGCAGCGACACTGGCTTCATGCTGGTAACGCCGTACTACTTCAACCTGGCACCCAACTACGATGCCACGTTGTACCCGCGCTACATGACCAAGCGCGGCCTGCTGATGGAAGGCGAATTCCGCTACCTGACCCCTTCGAGCGAAGGCCAGTTCGGCGGCGCCTACCTCAACGACAAGAGCGACGAGCGCAAAGACCAGACTGATTACAAGGATCAGCGCTGGATGGTCAACTGGCAGCACAAGGGCGGCCTGGACGAGCGCCTGATGACCGAGGTGAACTACACCGACATCAGCGACCCGTTCTACTTCCAGGACCTGGAATCCGACCAGATCGGCGTCGACAACAAGGACTTCCTCGATCAGCAAGGTGCGCTCACCTACCGCGGCGACAGCTACACCGCCCGGTTGAACGTACACGCCTACGAGGCGGCCACCATTTCGCAGATCACGCCGTACGACCGCCTGCCGCAGATCACCTTCAATGGTGTGCTGCCTTATCAGCCGGGCGGGCTGAACATGGCGTATGAAACCGAAGCGGTGCGTTTTGAGCGTGACTTGAAGAAAGGCACGGTGTTCGACAAGGATGGCAACCTCGACCTGACAGCAGGGGCCGACGGCCGTCGTCTTGACGAGAACATCACCGGCATACAGCGCGCCAACGGCACACGCCTGAACGTTGCGCCGTCGATCAGCTACCCGATGCAGGCCAGCTACGGCTACCTGACGCCGAAGCTGAAGTACGCCTACACCCAGTACGATCTTGACTTGGACGGCCGAGGCAAGACCACCGCTGCCGAGCAGTACGCTGCAGATCCGAGCGTTTACGGCGACTACAGCAGCTCGGTGAACCGCAGCGTACCGATCTTCAGCGTCGACAGCGGCCTGTACTTCGACCGCAACACCTCGCTGTTTGGCACCAACTACAAGCAGACCCTTGAGCCGCGCCTGTTCTACCTGAACGTCCCGTACAAGGACCAGAAGGACATCCCGCTGTTCGACACCAGCGAAACCCTGTTCAGCTACGACTCGCTGTTCCGCGACAACCGCTTCAGCGGTACCGATCGCATCGGCGACGAGAACAAGCTGTCGCTGGGTGTCACTACCCGCTGGATCGAGGACAACGGCTTCGAGCGCCAGAACTTCAGTATCGGCCAGGCTTACTACTTCAAGGACCGCAAGGTTCAGTTGCCAGGCATCGATTACAAGAACCGTCGCTACGCGCAGGCCAATACCTCGCCGTACGCGCTGGTGTACAACTACTACTTCAACCGCGATTGGCGCTTCAACTCGGACCTCAACTGGGACCAGGACAGCCACACCACCCGCTCGGGCAGTGCCATGTTCCACTACCAGCCTGAAGACAACCCGAACAAGGTGGTCAACCTGGGTTACCGCTACCGCAACGACACCGTTGCCTTCGACTCCAGCACCGGTACGTGGAAAGTGGACGGGGGCGACTACGGCACCCCGGGTAGCCCGAACTACATCAAGGACTACTACAAGATCCAGCAGCATGACTTCTCGGTCATCTGGCCGATCGTCCCGCAGTGGAGCGTCATCGCTCGCTGGCAGCATGACTACAACCGCAACCGTACCCTGGAAGCCATGGGCGGTTTCGAATATGACAACTGCTGCTGGAAACTGCGCCTGATCAACCGCTACTGGCTCGACTTCGACGACTACAGCCAGGCATTGCCGCAGAACGAAAAAGGCGACCATGGTGTATTCCTCCAGATCGTCCTGAAAGGTCTGGGCGGCGTGGTTGGCAACAAGGTCGAATCTTTCCTCGACAAAGGCATTCAAGGTTATCGTGAACGTGAAGACCAAGCTTATTGATCGACTGCGCCCAGTGCTGCTGGGCGTCGCTTTGCTGAGTGGCGCAGTACATGCTGCGGTGCAGCCGCTTGATCGTGTGGTAGCCATCGTTGACAACGACGTGGTGATGCAAAGCCAGCTGGACCAGCGTGTCCGCGAGGTCCAGCAAACCATCGCCAAGCGCGGCGGCGGCGTGCCGCCCACCGGTGCCCTGGAACAGCAGGTACTGGAACGCCTGATCGTCGAGAACCTGCAATTGCAGATCGGCGAGCGTTCCGGCATCCGCATCACTGACGAAGAGCTCAACCAGGCCATCGGCACCATTGCCCAGCGCAATGGCATGTCGCTGGACCAGTTCCGTGCGGCCTTGGCCCACGACGGCCTGTCGTTTGACGACGCCCGTGAACAGGTCAAGCGCGAGATGATCATCAGCCGCGTGCGTCAGCGCCGTGTGGCCGAGCGCATTCAGGTTTCCGAGCAAGAAGTGAAAAACTTCCTGAATTCGGACCTGGGTAAGATGCAGATGTCCGAAGAGTACCGCCTGGCCAACATCCTCATCCCCACCCCTGAAGCGGCCAACTCCCAGGCCATCCAGGCAGCCGCCCGTCAGGTCGGCGATGTGTACCAGCAGCTCAAGCAGGGCGCGGACTTCGGCCAGATGGCCATTGCCCGCTCCGCCAGCGAGAACGCACTGGAAGGCGGCGAGATGGGCTGGCGCAATGCGGGGCAACTGCCACCGGACTTTGCCAAGATGCTGAGCAGCATGGCAGTCGGTGATATCACCCAGCCCATCCGCATCCCCAATGGCTTCATCATCCTCAAGCTCGAGGAAAAACGCGGCGGTAGCCAGAACGTGCTGCGCGATGAAGTGCACGTGCGCCACATTCTGATCAAGCCAAGTGAGGTGCGCAGCGAAGCGGCCACCGAACAACTGGCCGAGAAGATCTACGAACGCATCAACAACGGCGAAGACTTTGCCACCCTGGCCAAGAGCTTCTCGGAAGACCCGGGCTCGGCGCTCAACGGTGGCGACCTCAACTGGGTTGACCCGAACAGCCTGGTACCGGAGTTCCGTGAGCAGATGGCCAACGCCCAGCAAGGCGTAGTGACCAAACCGTTCAAGACCCAGTACGGCTGGCATGTCATGGAAGTGCTGGGCCGTCGTGCCACCGACAGCACCGAACAGGCACGCGAGCAGCAGGCCATGACCGTTTTGCGTAACCGCAAATACGACGAAGAGCTGCAAACCTGGCTGCGCCAGATTCGCGACGAAGCCTACGTTGAAATCAAGCTGCCTGGCGCTGACCAGGCCGCCCAGTGAAGCCACTGCGCTTCGCCGTCACCCCCGGCGAGCCAGCGGGCATAGGCCCCGACCTGTGCCTGCTGCTCGCCGCAGACGCCCAGCCCCACCCCCTGATTGCCATCACCAGCCGTGACCTGCTCGCCGAGCGGGCCACCCAGCTGGGGCTGGCGGTCGACCTGCTGCCGGTAGGGCCACAGCAGTGGCCGGACCAGCCCGCGCCAGCAGGCAGTCTCTATGTGTGGGACACGCCATTGGCGGCCCCGGTAGTGGCGGGCCAACTGGACAACGCCAACGCGGCGTTCGTCCTGCAAACCCTCACCCGCGCGGGCCAGGGCTGCCTGGACCAACATTTTGCCGGCATGATCACCGCGCCGGTGCACAAGGGCGTCATCAACGAAAGTGGCATCGCCTTCTCTGGGCACACTGAGTTTCTGGCCGAACTGACCCACACCGAGCAGGTGGTGATGATGCTGGCCACCCATGGCCTGCGCGTTGCCCTGGTGACCACCCACCTGCCCCTGCGCGATATCGCCGACGCCATCACCGCCGAGCGTCTTGAGCGGGTTACACGCATCCTGCATGCAGACATGCGTAACAAGTTCGGCATCCCCCACCCTCGCATCCTGGTATGCGGCCTCAACCCCCATGCGGGTGAAGGTGGCCATCTGGGCCGCGAGGAAATCGACATTATCGAGCCGGCCCTGGCCCGCCTGCGCGCCGAAGGCATGGACCTGCGCGGGCCATTGCCAGCCGATACCCTGTTTACCCCCAAATATCTGGAGCACTGCGATGCGGTGCTGGCGATGTATCACGACCAGGGCCTGCCCGTACTCAAGTACAAGGGCTTTGGCGCGGCGGTCAACGTGACCCTGGGGCTGCCCATCATCCGTACCTCGGTTGACCACGGCACTGCCCTGGACCTCGCTGGCACCGGCAACATCGACACCGGCAGCCTGCGCGTTGCGCTGCAAACTGCCTACCAGATGGCCGAGAACCGACCATGAACGAGCAATACCAACACCGGGCGCGCAAGCGCTTCGGTCAGAACTTCCTGCACGACGCAGGCATCATCGACCGCATCCTGCGGGCTATCAACGCCAAGGCTGGCGAGCACCTGCTGGAGATCGGCCCGGGCCAGGGCGCCCTCACCGAGGGGCTGCTGGGCAGTGGCGCGCAACTGGACGTGGTGGAACTGGACAAGGACCTTGTGCCGATCCTGCAGCACAAGTTCGCGGATCGCGGCAACTTCCGCCTGCACCAGGGCGACGCCCTGAAGTTCGACTTCAACCAGCTGGGAGTCCCCCCACGCAGCCTGAAAGTGGTCGGCAACCTGCCCTACAACATCTCGACGCCCCTGATCTTCCATTTGCTCAGCCATGCCGGGCTGATCCGCGACATGCATTTCATGCTGCAAAAGGAAGTGGTCGAGCGCATGGCTGCAGGCCCCGGCGGGGGAGATTGGGGCCGCCTGTCGATCATGGTGCAGTACCACTGCCGGGTCGAACACCTGTTCAACGTTGGCCCAGGCGCCTTTAACCCGCCGCCCAAGGTGGACTCCGCCATCGTGCGCCTGGTACCCCACGAAGTGCTGCCACATCCTGCGAAGGATGCGCGCCTGCTGGAGCAGGTGGTACGCGAGGCGTTCAACCAGCGCCGCAAAACCCTGCGCAACACCATGAAGGGCTTGCTCGACAGCCAGGCCATCGAAGCGGCTGGCGTGGACGGCAGCCTGCGGCCCGAGCAGCTTGACCTGGCAGCCTTCGTGCGCCTGGCTGACCAATTGGCAGACCAGCAAGCCTGACCTCAGCGCGACCATTGGGCATCTGCTCAATCCGCATGCCGAGCGGCGCAGGGCCAGTGCTGGCCCTGTGCACCATCAATGGCCTAGACTGCATCATTGCGTCAGTTCGCCCAAGGCCCTTGCATGACCGACCCCCGCTATCAGATCGACGTCAGCGTCGTGACCCGCTATCTCAAAGAACAATCCGACCCGGATAACAGCCGTTTCGCCTTCGCCTACACCATTACGGTGCAGAACAACGGCTCACTCAAAGCCAAGCTGCTGTCACGCCACTGGCTGATCACCAATGGTGATGGTGAAGTGGAGGAAGTGCGCGGCGCCGGCGTGGTCGGGCAGCAACCCAACATCGACCCGGGCCAGAGCCATACCTACAGCAGCGGCGCGGTGATCAGCACCCGCGTCGGCACCATGCAGGGCAGTTACCAGATGTTCGCCGAAGACGGCAAACGTTTCGATGCCACCATCGCGCCTTTCCGCTTGGCTGTACCCGGGGCATTGCACTGATGGCTACCTATGCCGTCGGCGATCTGCAAGGCTGCCTGGAACCGCTGAAATGCCTGTTGGACCGGGTGAAATTCAACCCAAGTGTCGACCGCCTTTGGCTGGTGGGCGACCTGGTGAACCGCGGCCCGGAATCTCTCGAAACCTTGCGCTTTCTGTACGCCATGCGCGAGTCGCTGGTGTGCGTACTCGGCAACCATGACCTGCACCTGCTGGCCGCATGGCACAACGTCGAGCGCTTGAAAAAAAGCGACACGCTGCGTGAGGTCATCGAGGCGCCCGATGCCGATCAGCTGTTCGACTGGCTGCGCCAGCAAAAGCTGCTGCATTACGATGAAGCACGCGGCATCGCGCTGGTTCATGCGGGCATCCCCCCGCAGTGGACGCTGGGCAAAGCCCTTGAGTTGGCGGCAGAGGTGGAAGCGGTGCTGCGCGATGACAACCGCCTGCAGCTTTATCTGGACGGCATGTACGGCAACGAGCCGAACAAGTGGAGCAAGAACCTTGCGGATGTCGAACGCCTGAGGGTGATCACCAACTGCCTCACACGCATGCGCTTCTGCACGGCCGAGGGCAAGCTGGACCTCAAGAGCAAGGAAGGCCTGGAAACAGCACCCAAGGGCTTCAAACCCTGGTATGCCCACAAGGGCCGGCGCTCGCGCCACGTGAAGATCATCTTTGGCCACTGGGCCGCCTTGCAGGGCCAGGTCGACGAACCTGGCATCATCGCGCTGGACACCGGTTGCGTATGGGGTGGCGCCATGACCCTGTACAACGTCGACAGTGGCGAATATCACCATTGCGACTGTGGCGAAGGCGGCACCCTGCGCTCAGCGGCGCACCCAACTACACTGAACGATCAGACTTGAAGGAAGCACTACTCATGAGCGAATTCAAACGCATCCCTCCCGAGCAGGCCCTGGCGCTCAAGCAGGCAGGTGCGGTAGTGGTGGACATTCGCGACCCGCAGGCATTCGCCGCCGGCCATATCAGCGGTGCCCGACACCTGGACAATCAGTCGGTCCCGGATTTCATCCGCAGCGCCGACCTGGACGCCCCAACGTTGGTGGTGTGCTACCACGGCAACTCCAGCCAGAGCGCTGCGGCCTACCTGGTGAACCAGGGCTTTTCCGACGTGTACAGCATCGATGGCGGTTTTGAGCTGTGGCGTGCCACCTTCCCTGCAGAAACCGCCCAGGGCACCGCCGAATAATTTTTTCATAGTGACTGCAGCCCGCGCCCCGTGCGGGCTCGCGCCTAATCTGACGAACGGTCGTTCGCAACTTCTGCCTGCCCCGCCCTTGACCTTGCCGATAACCAACTATTCTTAAGCTCAGGCCATCCGGAAAAAGGGGAGAGCCGGTACACCGGCGTGCGGGTCATCGGTAGCGTTACAGGGTGTTCTGGGGGGTACACAGCAGCCGGGGAAATTCGGTTGCATGCCAGCATCAGCTGACTGATCCGGCGTCGTCTCTACGTATCGAGCGAGGTGACGTCATGAGTATTTTTAGCCACTTCCAACAACGCTTCGAGTCCACGCGCCAGGAAGAACTCTCGCTGCAGGAGTACCTCGAGCTGTGCAAAGAGGATCGCAGTGCCTACGCATCGGCGGCCGAACGCCTGTTGCTGGCAATCGGTGAACCCGAGCTGATCGACACCTCTGCCAACTCCAGGCTGTCGCGTATATTTTCCAACAAAGTCATTCGGCGCTACCCGGCCTTTGCCGACTTCCATGGCATGGAAGAGTGCATCGACCAGATCGTCTCTTATTTCCGCCACGCCGCCCAGGGCCTGGAGGAGAAGAAACAGATCCTCTACCTGTTGGGCCCGGTTGGCGGCGGTAAATCGTCCCTGGCCGAAAAGCTCAAGCAGCTGATGGAGCGGGTACCGTTCTATGCCATCAAGGGGTCGCCTGTATTCGAATCCCCCCTGGGGCTGTTCAACGCCACTGAAGACGGGGCCATTCTCGAGGAAGAGTACGGCATCTCGCGGCGATACCTGAGCACCATCATGTCCCCCTGGGCCACCAAGCGCCTGCAGGAGTTTGGCGGCGACATCAGCAAGTTCAAGGTGGTCAAGCTGTACCCCTCTATCCTCAACCAGATCGCCATCGCCAAGACCGAACCGGGCGATGAGAACAACCAGGATATCTCTGCGCTGGTGGGTAAGGTGGATATCCGCAAGCTCGAGGAATTCCCGCAGAACGACGCCGATGCCTACAGCTACTCGGGCGCGCTGTGCCGGGCCAACCAGGGCCTGATGGAGTTTGTGGAAATGTTCAAGGCACCGATCAAGGTGCTGCACCCCCTGCTTACCGCTACCCAGGAAGGTAACTACAACAGTACCGAAGGCCTGGGGGCGATCCCCTACTCCGGCATTCTGCTGGCCCACTCCAACGAATCGGAGTGGCACACGTTCCGCAACAACAAGAACAACGAGGCCTTCATCGACCGTATCTACATCGTCAAGGTGCCGTACTGCCTGCGCGTCAGCGATGAGATCAGGATCTACGACAAGTTGCTGGTCAACAGCTCGCTGTCCAAGGCCCACTGCGCACCCGACACCTTGAAGATGCTCGCCCAATTCACCGTCCTTTCGCGCCTCAAGGAACCGGACAACTCGAACATCTACTCCAAGATGCGCGTGTACGACGGTGAAAACCTCAAGGACACCGACCCCAAGGCCAAGTCCATTCAGGAGTACCGCGATTCGGCCGGTGTCGACGAGGGCATGAACGGCCTGTCCACCCGGTTTGCCTTCAAGATCCTGTCCAAGGTCTTCAACTTTGACCCGCACGAAGTAGCCGCCAACCCAGTACACCTGTTGTATGTGCTGGAACAGCAGATCGAACAGGAACAGTTCCCCGCCGAAGTGCGTGAGCGCTACCTGCGTTACCTGAAGGAATACCTGGCCCCTCGCTATATCGAGTTCATTGGCAAGGAAATCCAGACGGCCTACCTGGAGTCGTACAGCGAATACGGGCAGAACATCTTCGATCGCTATGTCCTCTACGCCGACTTCTGGATCCAGGACCAGGAATACCGCGACCCGGAAACCGGTGAAATCCTCAACCGCATTGCCCTTAACGAAGAACTGGAAAAAATCGAGAAACCTGCCGGCATCAGCAACCCGAAGGACTTCCGCAACGAGATCGTCAACTTCGTGCTGCGCGCCCGCGCCAACAACAACGGCAAGAACCCGAGCTGGCTCAGCTATGAAAAGCTGCGGGTGGTGATCGAGAAGAAAATGTTCTCCAACACCGAAGATCTGCTGCCCGTCATCAGCTTCAATGCCAAGGCCAGCAAGGAGGACCAACAGAAACACAACGATTTCGTCACGCGGATGGTGGAGCGTGGCTACACCGACAAGCAGGTTCGCCTGCTGTCGGAATGGTACCTGCGTGTAAGGAAATCGCAATAGAGCACCAAGCTGTGAGCTGCAAGCTGCAAGCTGTTCGCCGTACGGTTCAGTACCGACGCAATAGCTTGCAGCAGCGCTGCCTGCTCTTTCTTGAAGCTTGCAGCTTGAAGCTTGTAGCTCGCGGGCTTGTAGCTCCGCGCTGCATCCAGTCACCGGAGGGACCATGAGCTACGTTATCGACCGACGCCTGAACGGCAAGAACAAGAGCACGGTCAACCGCCAGCGTTTCTTGCGGCGGTACCGCGATCACATCAAGAAAGCCGTCGAAGAGGCGGTGAGCCGCCGCTCGATCATGGACATGGAGCACGGCGAACAGATCAGTATTCCGGGGCGCGATATCGATGAACCGGTGCTGCACCACGGGCGTGGTGGCAAGCAGACCATCGTGCACCCTGGCAACAAGGAATTCACCGCCGGTGAACACATCGCCCGGCCTCAGGGTGGCGGCGGCGGGGGTGGCCGGGGCAAGGCCGGCAACTCGGGTGACGGCATGGACGACTTCGTCTTCCAGATCACCCAGGAAGAGTTTCTGGAATTCATGTTCGAAGACCTGGAGCTGCCGAACCTGGTCAAACGTCACATCACCGGGGCCGACACCTTCAAAACTGTGCGCGCAGGCGTGGCCAGTGAAGGCAACCCCTCACGCATCAACATCGTGCGCACACTGCGTTCGGCCCACGCCCGGCGCATTGCCCTGACCGGTAGCAGCCGTGCCCTGCTGCGCGAGGCGCAAAAGGAGCTCGAGCGCCTGCGGGTGGAAGAGCCTGACAATTTCACTGATATACAGGAGGTCGAGCAGGAAATCGTTCGTCTCAAGGCGCGCATCAACCGCCTGCCGTTTCTTGATACGTTCGACCTCAAGTACAACCTGCTGATCAAGCAACCCAACCCCAGCTCCAAAGCTGTGATGTTCTGCCTGATGGATGTCTCCGGCTCGATGACGCAAGCCACCAAGGACATCGCCAAGCGCTTTTTCATTCTTTTGTACCTGTTTCTGAAACGTAACTACGACCGTATCGAGGTCGTGTTCATCCGCCACCACACCAGCGCACGCGAAGTGGATGAAGAAGAATTCTTCTACAGTCGCGAAACCGGCGGCACCATCGTTTCCAGCGCACTCAAGCTGATGCAGGAGATCATGGCCGAGCGCTACCCGGCCAGTGACTGGAACATCTACGCCGCCCAGGCGTCGGATGGCGACAACTGGAATGACGATTCACCTATCTGCCGGGATATCCTGACCAAGCAGATCATGCCCCATGTGCAGTACTACACGTATGTCGAGATCACCCCGCGTGAGCACCAGGCGCTATGGTACGAATACGAGCGCATCGGCGATGCATTCCCAGACACCTTTGCCCAGCAACAGTTGGTATCGGCCGGCGATATCTACCCGGTCTTCCGTGAACTCTTCCAGCGCAGGTTAGCCACATGACCGCCAGAGCACAGAGACGCCAGCCCATTTCCACCGGGTCAGAGTGGACATTCGAACTGATCCAGAACTACGACCGGGAAATCGGCCGCCTGGCCGAGCGCTACGCCCTGGATACGTACCCCAACCAGATCGAGGTCATTACCGCCGAGCAGATGATGGATGCCTATGCATCCGTCGGCATGCCTCTGGGCTATCACCACTGGTCGTACGGCAAGCAGTTTCTCAGCACCGAAAAATCCTATACCCGTGGGCAGATGGGCCTGGCCTACGAGATCGTGATCAACTCCGACCCCTGCATCGCCTACCTGATGGAAGAAAACACCATGTGCATGCAGGCACTGGTCATTGCCCACGCCTGTTATGGCCACAACAGCTTCTTCAAGGGTAACTACCTGTTCCGCACCTGGACCGACGCCAGTTCGATCATCGACTACCTGGTTTTTGCCAAGCAGTACATTGCCCAATGCGAAGAGCGTCACGGCATCGACGCGGTAGAAGACCTGATCGACTCATGCCATGCCCTGATGAACTACGGCGTGGACCGTTACAAGCGGCCCTACCCTATTTCCGCCGAAGAAGAGCGGCGCCGCCAAAAGGACCGCGAAGAACACCTTCAGCGGCAGATCAACGACCTGTGGCGCACCATCCCCAAGAGTGCCGAAAAGGGCAGCGATCGCGATGACGCTCGCTTCCCCGCCGAACCTCAGGAAAACATCCTCTACTTCATCGAGAAAAACGCGCCACTGCTGGAGCCCTGGCAGCGAGAAGTGGTGCGTATCGTGCGCAAAATCGCCCAGTACTTCTACCCGCAACGCCAGACGCAAGTCATGAACGAAGGGTGGGCTACATTCTGGCACTACACCCTCATGAACGACCTCTATGACGAAGGGTTGATCACTGAAGGGTTCATGATGGAATTTCTGCAGTCCCACACCAGTGTGGTGTTCCAGCCAGGCTTCGACAGCCCGTACTACAGCGGCATTAACCCCTACGCACTCGGGTTTGCCATGTACACCGACATCCGCAGGATATGCGAGCACCCCACTGAAGAAGATCGCCGCTGGTTCCCCGACATTGCCGGCAGTGACTGGCTCGCTACCATCAAGTTCGCCATGAGCAGCTTCAAGGACGAAAGCTTCATTCTTCAGTACCTGTCACCCAAGGTCATGCGTGACTTGAAGCTGTTCAGCATCCTCGATGATGACCAGCGCGACGACCTGCTGGTGCCGGCCATTCATGACGAAGCGGGCTACCGTGTCATTCGCGAGCAACTAGCTGCCCAGTACAATTTGGGCAACCGTGAACCCAACGTGCAGATCTGGAGTGTGGACCGTCGTGGCGACCGTTCACTTACCCTGCGTCATCAGCAGCACAACCGCAAACCACTAGGGGACTCCACCGAAGAAGTGCTCAAGCACCTGCATCGGTTGTGGGGCTTTGATATCCATCTCGAAACCGTGCAGGGCGACAAAGTGATGAAGACCCACCACATGCCGCCGCGAGGCGACCACGCCGAAGGGGCTGACTACGGCCGCATGGACCTGGCGGTGGTCCACCACCTGTAACCCCACGCCATGGTTGCCGACGGGTTATCCTGTCGGCATTCATGGAGAGTTGTACATGCACATTTACAAAGTCGGCGGCGCAGTACGCGACCGCCTGCTCGGCCTTCCTGTCAGCGATACCGACTGGCTGGTGGTTGGCGCAACCGTCGAAGACATGCACGCCAAAGGCTATCGCCCGGTTGGCACAGACTTCCCCGTCTTCGTGGACCCACGTACCGGCGATGAATACGCCCTGGCCCGTACCGAGCGCAAAAGCGGTCGGGGCTACGGCGGCTTCACCTTCTACGCCAGCCCCGACGTCACCCTTGAAGAAGACCTGATCCGCCGCGACCTGACCATCAACGCCATGGCCGAAGACGAGCACGGCAAGGTCTATGACCCCTACCACGGCCAGGATGATCTCGAAAAGCGCCTGCTCCGCCATGTCTCGCCGGCCTTTGCCGAGGACCCGCTGCGCGTGTTGCGTGTGGCCCGCTTTGCCGCCCGCTACGCACCCATGGGTTTCCGCATTGCCGACGACACCCTGTCGTTGATGCAGCAGATCAGTGCTTCAGGTGAGTTGCAGGCACTGACCGCCGAGCGCAGCTGGAAGGAGATCCAGCGGGCACTGATGGAGGCGCAGCCACAGGTGTTCTTCCAGGTGCTAGACGCCTGCCAGGCACTCGAACAGATGATGCCAGAGCTTCACCGAGGGCCTTTGTGCCTGGCCGCACTCCAACAGGCGGCGGCCCATGACCAGCCCCTGCACGTGCGCTGGGCGTGCCTGCTGGGCAGGCTGGCGCCAGAGCAGGTCAAGGCGGTGAACAAGCGCCTCAAGGCCCCCAGGGAATGTCAGGAGCTAGCCCAGCTGACCAGCCAATGCCTGACGCTGGCAGACCGCGCACTGGAGTTGCCTGCCACTGGCCTATTGGAGCTGCTACAGCGGTTTGACGTGTACCGGCGCCCCCAGCGTTTCGAGGACTTCATCGCCGCCTGCGAAATGACGGCCTTGGGCGATGGAAAAGCCGCTTACCCTCAGGCCGATCACCTGCGCAGCGCAGCAGCTGCAGCCAGAGCGGTGAATGCGCAGCCCCTCGTGCAGGCTGGCCTTACAGGCCAAGCGCTCGGCGAAGCCCTGAAGGCCGAAAGACTAAAAGCCCTGCAACCGTAGGCGCGAGCACAGCGCACGATGCGCAACCCAGGCGGCGCCATCCGCATGCCTGCCGATCAAGCTGGCGTCAACTGCACCCCATGCCACTCGAATGCAACAGGCGCCAGCACCTGATCGATCTGCGCTTCTTGCCAGAGCTGCCCCATGGGCTTGCCCACCCCCGGGTGCACCAGCTCCGGGGCCAGCAGCGCAAGGGGCCACAACACAAAGGCGTTTTTCAGGATTTCAGCACGCGGTAGCACCAGCCCATCGAAATTGCCGTGCAGGTCGTCATACATCAGCACATCGATATCCAGCGGCAAGCCCTTGCGATCCGGGGCGTAGCGGCCATTGTCGGCTTCGATGAACTTGAGACGGCGGTCCAGTTCGATCAGCGGCAATGTGGTCTGCCCGGTCACCACGAAATTGATGAACGGCCCGCTCTTGATACCCACCGGCTGGCTCTCGAACACAGGCGAGCACCGCATGCCGGTAAGAATGGCGGCCAGCGCATCAAGCCCGGCACACAGGTGCGCATGGCGGTCGATGTTACTGCCCAGGCCCAGGTAAACCGTGCTTACAGACATCCGCGCTCGATCTCCACGCCAACACCGCCACGGGCTGCCGGAACGGCGCCTGGCTTGGTCAGCTTCAGCCGCACCCAAGGGATGTTGAACTCATGCATCAGCACCGCTACCAGGCGCTCGGCGAAGGTTTCCACCAACTCGAAGCGCGCCTGCTCGGCAAAGGCCTGGATCCGCGCCGAGACGCTGGCGTAGTCCAGTGCCAGGCTCAGGTCGTCGCCGGCAGCCGCCGGGCGGTTGTCCCAGCCGAAGCTGAGGTCCAGGCGCAAGCACTGGCGAATATCCCGCTCCCAGTCATAGGCACCAATAACGGTATCGACTTCCAGGCCTTCGATGAACACTCTGTCCAAGCACTTCTCTCCACAGCACGACAAGGGCGACGGGCGCCGTTAGAATCAGGGCGTCCTCGCCCGGAATAGTTAGCATGTTTTGGTTACTGGCGTTACTCGCCTACCTGCTTGGCTCGCTGTCCTTTGCCATTGTTCTCAGCCGCCTTGCGGGCAGCCCGGACCCTCGTTCCAGTGGCTCGGGCAATGCCGGCGCCACCAACATGCTACGCCTTGCAGGGCGCAAGATGGCGATCCTGACCTTGCTCGGCGACCTGTGCAAGGGCCTGCTGCCAGTACTTGTCGCCCGCGCTGCCGGCCTAGACCTGCAGGCGCAGGCCTGGATAGGCATTTGTGCAGTGCTGGGCCACCTGTTTCCGCTGTACTTCCGCTTCCACGGCGGCAAGGGCGTTGCAACAGCTGCCGGCATGCTCATGGGTCTGTACTTCCCGGCGGCGCTGCTGGCCATCTGTACCTGGCTGCTCACCCTCTACCTTACCCGTACCAGCTCGCTTGCGGCACTGATTGCAACCCCGCTGACCCTGCCATTGCTGGCCTGGCGCCAGCCCGAGGCGCTGCTGCCCATGACCGTACTGACAATACTGATCGTGTGGCGGCACCGCAGTAACCTGCGCGACCTGTTTGCCGGCCGCGAGCGGCATTTTTAACACTCACTGCGGCCAAACCTTACAGCGGGGGCAACTGCTCCATGGGCCAGCGGGCCTGCACGCTGATTGCCAGGTCCTGCTGTTGACCGGCCAGAAGCCGCTGGCAACCCGCATACGCGATCATCGCGCCATTGTCGGTACAGAATTGCGGACGCGCGTAATAGACGTTGCCTTTGATGCTGGCGAGCATGTCCTCGAGCGAGGCACGCAGGGCCTTGTTGGCGCTGACACCACCGGCAATGACCAGGCGCTTGAGGCCGGTTTGCTTGAGTGCCCGCTTGCACTTGATGGTCAGCGTCTCCACCACCGCCTGCTGGAACGCCAGGGACACGTCGCAACGGGTTTGCTCGTTGTCGTCCCCCGCATTGCGGCACTGCTGCCAGGTGTTCAGGGCGAAGGTCTTCAAGCCGCTGAAGCTGAACTCCAGGCCTGGGCGGTCCGTCATCGGCCGCGGGAATACAAAGCGCCCAGGCGTGCCGCGCTCGGCAAGGCGAGCGATTTCCGGGCCACCGGGGTAGTTGAGGCCAATCAGCTTGGCCGTCTTGTCGAACGCCTCGCCCGCCGCATCGTCAAGGCTCTCGCCCAGCAACTGATACTGGCCGATGCCATCGACACGCACCAACTGGGTGTGGCCGCCGGAAACCAGCAAGGCGACGAACGGAAACTCAGGCGGGCTCGCCTCCAGCATGGGTGCCAGCAGGTGGCCTTCCATGTGGTGCACGCCGATGGCCGGCACACCCCAGGCAAACGCCAGCGCCTGAGCACACGACGCACCGACCAGCAGCGCACCCACCAGGCCAGGGCCAGCGGTGTAGGCAATGGCGTCGATATCGGTGGCCGCGCAGCCTGCATCGCCCAATACCTGGCGGATCAGCGGCAGCATGCGCTTGACGTGGTCGCGCGAAGCAAGCTCCGGTACAACGCCGCCAAACACACGGTGCAGGTCGATCTGGCTGAACAGCGCATCGGCCAGCAGGCCGCGTTCGCTGTCGTATAATGCGACGCCAGTCTCGTCGCAGGATGTTTCCAATCCCAGTACTAGCATGGGCTCGTCCCTTGTGGGGGCTGAATTCGAAGCCGCGCATGATAGTCCCCGTGTTGGATGCCGACCAGCGGTTTTCGATCAGAGGCTTTGCATTCCGGCGTGCTAAGGGTTAACATCCGCAACCCTTGAAAACCGACGTTCTCCAGCACACCTTTGTTTTGCCAGGAGCGCGTCTACCCCGGTAATGAATTAAGGTAGCCCTGGATGCCAGCCGTCAAAGTTAAAGAGAACGAACCCTTCGACGTAGCTCTGCGTCGTTTCAAGCGCTCCTGCGAAAAAGCCGGTGTACTGGCTGAAGTTCGTAGCCGCGAGTTTTACGAAAAGCCGACTGCAGAACGCAAGCGCAAGGCAGCTGCTGCTGTCAAGCGTCACGCCAAGAAAGTTCAGCGCGAACAGCGCCGCGCCGTTCGTCTGTACTAATACAGGCGTTCAACGCAAAGCTTCTGCCCTGCCCGGCTAACCGCCGGGCGATGGCAGTGGTCGTTTTACACTTGAGCAACTCGCTCAAGGCCCCTGCACACGCTTCACTCACCGTGCTGCGGGCAACCTGCCTTTAACGTCAGAGCTGGTCATCTTTGTTGTAGACCAGACGTGCACGTCCGACTGACGGGTCCTTTGGGCCGGCGACGAGCACACCTTCCCTCGCATTACTCCAAGCCGCACTCGCCACATTCGGCGTGTGAGCGATTAGACTTGCCAGTTGCCAGATTGACGAGACTGCCATGGCCGGGCTGATTCCCCAAAGCTTCATTGACGACCTGATCAACCGCCTCGACATCGTCGATGTGGTGAGCTCACGCGTGCAACTGAAAAAGGCCGGCAAGAACTACTCGGCCTGCTGCCCGTTCCACAAGGAAAAAACCCCGTCCTTCACGGTCAGCCCCGACAAGCAGTTCTACTACTGCTTCGGCTGTGGTGCCGGTGGCAACGCCCTTGGCTTCGTCATGGACCACGACAACCTGGATTTTCCCCAGGCCGTGGAAGAGCTCGCCCGCGCCGCCGGCATGGAAGTACCCCGCGAGCAAGGCCGGCGTGACCACAAACCACGCCAGCCAACCGATTCGCCGTTGTACCCGCTGCTGGACGCCGCCTCGGAGTTCTACCGCCAGGCGCTGCGCAGTCACCCAACCCGCAAGGCTGCTGTGGACTACCTCAAGGGCCGCGGCCTGTCCGGCGAAGTGGCCCGCGACTTTGGCCTGGGCTTCGCGCCACCGGGCTGGGACAACCTGCTCAAGCACCTGGGCGCCGACACCCTGCAGCAAAAGGTCATGATCGATGCCGGGCTGCTGATCGAGAACGCTGAAAGCGGCAAGCGTTACGACCGTTTCCGCGACCGGGTGATGTTCCCCATTCGCGACAGCCGCGGCCGTATCATCGCCTTCGGTGGCCGGGTGCTGGGCGACGACAAGCCCAAATACCTGAACTCCCCGGAAACGCCTGTGTTCCACAAGGGCCAGGAGCTGTACGGGCTGTATGAAGCACGCAAGCACAACCGCAACCTCGACGAGATCATCGTGGTGGAGGGCTACATGGACGTCATCGCCCTGGCCCAGCAAGGCCTGCGCAATGCCGTGGCCACGCTGGGCACCGCCACCAGCGAAGAACACCTCAAGCGCCTGTTCAGGGTGGTGCCCAGCGTATTGTTCTGTTTCGACGGCGACCAGGCCGGGCGTAAAGCGGCCTGGCGCGCCCTCGAATCGACCCTGTCGAACCTGCAGGATGGGCGCCGTGCGCGCTTCCTGTTTCTGCCCGAAGGCGAGGACCCAGATAGCCTGGTGCGGGCAGAAGGCACAGATGCGTTCAAGGCGCGCATCAACCAGCACGCCCAGCCGCTGGCTGACTATTTCTTCGAGCAATTGAGCCTGGAAGCAGACCCGCGCTCGCTCGAGGGCAAAGCGCACATGGCGACGCTGGCCGCACCGTTGATCGAAAAAATCCCGGGTGCCAACCTGCGCCAACTGATGCGCAACCGCCTCAGGGAGATCACCGGGCTGGACCTGCAGCAGGTCGAGCAACTGGCCCAGCAGGCACCGCCCCCCAGCAGCGCACCGGACTACGACCCCGGCTACGATTACGATGCCATGGTCAGCTATACCGCCGATTACGGCGACATGCCGCAACCGGACTACGCTGGCGCCCATCAGGAGCAGGCGTGGACGCCGAAAAAAAGCGCAGGCAAGAAGCCCTGGGACAAGAACCGCAAAGGTGGCAAGCCTTGGCAGCGCGACGAGGCGCCGCCACGCGTACCGGCGCCGGTAGAGCCGCCCACACTGGCCGCCCTGCGCACACTGCTGCACCACCCGCTGCTGGCAGGCAAAGTTGAAGACGCCAGCCATTTTGCCGATGAAGAACACCTGTACAGCCAGCTGCTGGTGGCATTGATCGAAGCCGCACAGAAAAATCCTGGGCTAAGCTCAATGCAGTTGATCGCACGCTGGCACGGCACCGAACAAGGCCGCCTGCTACGGGCGCTGGCAGAAAAGGAATGGCTGATCGTGGCCGACAGCCTTGAACAACAGTTTTTCGACACCATTACTAGCTTGTCCGCCCGCCAACGCGAGCGCAGCCTGGAACAACTGCTCAGGAAATCACGTCAAAGCGAATTGACCAGCGAGGAAAAAACCCAGCTTCTCGCCCTGCTGAGCCGTAATGTTCCCGCACAAACGCCGACCTCATCTGGCGCGTGAGGCCCATGCTCGGGTATAATCCTCGGCTTGTTTTTTGCCCGCCAAGACCTTCAGTGGATAGGGTGTTATGTCCGGAAAAGCGCAACAGCAGTCTCGTATCAAAGAGTTGATCACCCGCGGTCGTGAGCAGGGCTACCTGACTTACGCGGAGGTCAACGACCACCTGCCCGAGGATATTTCAGATCCGGAGCAGGTGGAAGACATCATCCGCATGATCAACGACATGGGGATCAACGTATTCGAGAGTGCTCCGGATGCGGATGCCCTTCTGTTGGCGGAAGCCGACACCGACGAAGCCGCGGCCGAAGAAGCCGCTGCTGCGTTGGCGGCAGTTGAGACCGATATTGGCCGCACGACCGACCCGGTGCGCATGTACATGCGTGAAATGGGTACCGTCGAGCTGCTGACCCGTGAAGGCGAAATCGAAATCGCCAAGCGTATCGAGGAAGGCATCCGTGAAGTCATGGGCGCCATCGCTCACTTCCCGGGTACTGTCGACTACATCCTCGGCGAATACGACCGCGTCACCACCGAAGGTGGCCGCCTGTCGGACGTTCTCAGCGGTTACATCGACCCTGACGACAATATCGCCGCGCCTACCGAAGAAGTCCCTGTTCCAGGCGCCAAGGCTGCCGCGACCAAGGAAGAATCGGAAGACGAAGAGGAAGAGTCCGACAGCGACGACGAGGAAGAGACCGAGAGCGGTCCAGACCCGGAAGTCGCGCGTCAGCGCTTTGGGGCCGTCTCCGACCAGCTTCAGGTCACCAACAAGGTGGTCAAGAAGCACGGTCGTGCCCACAAGGAAAGCGTCGCAGCGCTGCAGGCACTGGCCGATCTGTTCATGCCGATCAAACTGGTCCCCAAGCAGTTCGAAGTGCTGGTCGAGCGTGTTCGCGATGCCCTGAGCCGCCTGCGTCAGCAGGAACGCGCCATCATGCAGCTGTGCGTGCGTGATGCCCGCATGCCTCGTGCCGACTTCCTGCGCATGTTCCCAAGCAACGAAACCGACCAGACCTGGAGCGGTGACCTTGCCAAGCGCAACACCAAATGGGCTGCCGCCCTGGGTGAAAAGGACGCGGCCATCGTCGCCTGCCAGCAGAAGCTGATCGACCTTGAAAACGAAAGCGGCCTGACCGTTGCCGAGATCAAGGAAATCAACCGTCGCATGTCCATCGGCGAAGCCAAAGCTCGCCGCGCCAAGAAAGAAATGGTCGAGGCGAACCTGCGTCTGGTGATCTCCATCGCCAAGAAGTACACCAACCGTGGCCTGCAGTTCCTGGACCTGATCCAGGAGGGCAACATCGGCTTGATGAAAGCGGTGGACAAGTTCGAATACCGCCGTGGCTACAAGTTCTCCACCTACGCCACCTGGTGGATTCGTCAGGCGATTACCCGCTCCATCGCCGACCAGGCGCGCACCATCCGTATTCCGGTGCACATGATCGAGACGATCAACAAGCTCAACCGTATTTCCCGGCAGATGCTGCAGGAAATGGGTCGCGAACCGACCCCGGAAGAGCTGGGCGAGCGCATGGAAATGCCTGAGGACAAGATCCGCAAGGTATTGAAGATCGCCAAAGAGCCGATCTCCATGGAAACCCCGATCGGTGACGATGAAGATTCGCACCTGGGTGACTTCATCGAGGACTCGACCATGCAGTCCCCGATCGACGTTGCCACGGTCGAAAGCCTCAAGGAAGCCACCCGTGACGTGCTCTCGGGCCTGACCGCACGCGAAGCCAAGGTGCTGCGCATGCGCTTCGGTATCGACATGAACACCGACCACACCCTCGAAGAGGTGGGCAAGCAGTTTGATGTGACCCGTGAGCGGATCCGTCAGATCGAAGCGAAGGCGCTGCGCAAGCTTCGCCACCCCACCCGCAGCGAGCACCTGCGCTCCTTCCTCGACGAGTGACGGCGTAGCGTTAACGTATTGGGGCCGCTTTTGCGGCCCCAATTGCGTCTGCGGCAAAGCAAAAGGCCACCAGCGCATCGGCGCGCGCAAGGCCCTGTAACCCTTAAAAAAACTCCCCTTCCCAAGCCTACGCTCGCGGCATTGGCCGTCTACACTCGTTTCAGAACTTCTGAATGTGAGGCCGCTATGCCCCTGATGCCGGCCAACCTGGTGCTGTACGGCTTACCCACGGTACTGTTGCTGATGATGGTGCTGGCCGTTGTCATGCGTATCAATCGGCGCCTCAGCTCGGAAATTTCCCGCCGTATCGCCCTGGAACAGGAGCTGCGCAGCAGCGAGTACCACTACCGCGGCCTGGTCGAAAGCCTGTCGGCTATTGCCTGGGAGGCGGACGCCAACGACTTCACCTTCAGTTATGTGTCCCCTCACGCCGAAAACCTGCTCGGCTACCCACTGAGCGACTGGCTCAAGCCCGGTTTCTGGCGCAGCATTCTGCACGCCGACGACGCTCTCTGGGCTCAGGCCTATTGCGACAGCGAGACTGCGGCAGGGCGAGACCACAGCCTGGACTACCGGGTTATACGCGCCGACGGCCAGCCGCTGTGGGTGCGCAATATCGTCAGCATGATCAAACACGGCCACCAGCCCGTCATACGCGGCCTGATGATCGACATCAGCGAAACCAAGCGCACCGAAGATGCCCTGCGCTTGTCCGAGCAGAAGTTTGCCTCGGTGTTTCAACAATGCCCGGACATCCTGCTGATCGCACGCCACAGCGATGGCTGCCTGCTGGAAGTGAACGAAGCGTTCGAAGAACAGATTGGCCTTACGCCAGGCGAAGTGATAGGCCGTACGGCGACCGAACTCAACCTCTGGGCCGTGGCAGGTACAGGCCCACTGCTGCTCGACCGCCTGCACCAGGGCGGTATCCGCAACCTGGAGATGAGCTTCCGCCGCAGCAATGGCCAGTTGTTCACAGGCCTTACCTCCGCAGAAACCTTCGAGCTGGACGGTACGCCCGCGCTGGTGGTGGCCGTGCGAGACATCAGCCAGCTCAAGGAAACCCAGGAACAGCTGCAAACCTCTGAGGAGAAGTTCGCCAAAGCCTTCCACGCGTCCCCAGACGGCCTGCTGTTGTCGCGCCAAAGCGATGGCCTGCTGCTGGAAGTGAACGAAGGTTTCTGCCGGCTTACCGGTTACGCACTCAACCCGACCATTGACCAGACTTCGCTCGACCTGGGCATCTGGGTAGACCTGAACGAGCGTAAACGCCTGCTTGCCCGGCTAAACCAGGACGGGTTCGTGCGCGACTTCACCTGCCACATACGCCGCAGCGACGGGCAGATCCGGCTGTGTGAGCTGTCTGCACGCCCGCTGCCGATTGCCGGCACCGACTGCATGTTGACCATCGCCCGCGACATCACCGAACGCCACCTGATGCAGGAAAAACTGCAACTGGCGGCCACGGTGTTCGAGAACACCGCCGAGGGCGTGCTGATCACCGACATTGACCAGCGCATCAGTGCGGTCAACCGCGCCTTCAGTGAAATCACTGGCTACAGTGAAATCGAGGCCCTGGGCCAAACCCCTCGCCTGCTCGCGTCCGGTCAGCATGACAGTGCGTTCTACGCGGCCTTGTGGCATCAGCTGACCGCCGAGGGCCACTGGCAAGGCGAGATCTACAACAAGCGCAAGAACGGTGAGTTTTACCCCAGCTGGCTCACCATCAGCGCCGTGCGCAACACAGACCGGGACATCACCCACTTCGTTGCGGTATTTGCCGACATTTCCAGTATCAAGCACGCCCAGGCCAAGCTGGACTATCAAGCGCACCACGACCCGCTAACCGGCCTGCCCAACCGCGCCCTGTTCGAGAACCGCCTGCAAGCCGTGCTCACCTGTGCGCAGGTGTCCAACCGCCAGGGCGCAGTGCTGTTCCTCGACCTCGACCGTTTCAAGCACATCAACGACAGCCTTGGCCACCCCGTGGGTGACCTGTTGCTCAAGGGTATCGCCCAACGCCTGAAGGAGCAGGTGCGTGACGTGGACACCGTCGCCCGCCTGGGTGGCGACGAGTTCATCATCCTGTTGCCCGGCCTGCACAAGCCAAGCGACGCCAGCTCCATCGCCAACAAGCTGCTGGCCTGCTTCAGCGCGCCATTCCAGGCTGGCGAGCACGAGTTCTTCACCAGTGCCAGCATCGGCATCAGCCTTTATCCACAGGACGGCACTGATGTTGCCACCCTGATCCGCAACGCCGACGCCGCCATGTACCGGTCCAAGGCCAAAGGTCGCAACCGGGTCGAAGCCTACACCTGCGACCTCACAGCCCAGGCCAGCGAACGCATCGCCCTGGAGCACGAGTTGCGGCGAGCCATCGAGCGCAACGAGATGAGCCTGTGTTTTCAGCCCAAACTCAGCCTGCAAACCCAGACCCTGGTCGGCGCAGAAGCCTTGATCCGCTGGAGCCACCCGACCTTTGGCGAAGTGCCCCCGGAGCACTTCATTCACCTGGCAGAAGAAAACGGCACCATCCTGCAAATTGGCGATTGGGTACTGGAGCAGGCCTGCCGGCAGATGCAGGCCTGGAAACAACGCTACGAGCCTTTCGGCCCGCTGTCCATCAACCTGGCCGGCGCCCAGCTGCGCCAACCCCACCTGGCGCGCCGCATCGAGGCGCTGCTCAAACAGCACCAGCTCAAGGCTGGCGACCTGCAACTGGAAATCACCGAGAACTTCATCATGAGCCAGGCCGAAGAGGCCCTGGCCGTGCTGCACCAGTTGAAAAGGCTCGGCGTACAACTGGCCATCGATGACTTCGGCACCGGCTATTCGTCGCTCAGCTACCTCAAGCGCCTGCCGCTGGACATCCTGAAAATCGACAAATCGTTTATTCGCGGCCTGCCAGACGACCCCCACGACGCCGCCATCGCCCGCGCAATCATCGCCCTGGGCCGCAGCATGCAGCTCACCATCATCGCCGAAGGCGTGGAAAACCAGGCCCAACAACGTTTCCTGGCAGCCGAGGGCTGCGAGCAGATCCAGGGCTACATCGTCAGCCTGCCGCTGATGCCTGACGAGTTCGCCGCCACGTTCCTTCGCATAGCACTATCGGATCTTTCAGATGGCACTGGTGCGCAACCCTCGTTATAATCCCGGCCTCCTACTGAGGGCCTATAGCTCAGTTGGTTAGAGCAGAGGACTCATAATCCTTTGGTCCACGGTTCGAGTCCGTGTGGGCCCACCAAATCAAAAGCCGCGCACTGCGCGGCTTTCTGTTTTCTAAAGTGGTGGCCTCACAATAACTGGCGGCCACCCTCGTCAGACGCGCTCATCTATCTGGAAAGCCCAGCTTGAGCATTAGACAGTGAGCCAAATATCAGGGTTTATCGGCTCACCAGATGAGCCGAATAGGCTCCCTAATCGGCTCACAGATGACCGCCGTCATCAACATCCCGCTCTGGATCTGGCAGGACGTACTTCAGCTGGTAAGCCGTAGCGCTTGCCCATCCGCCGCTGCGCGCGCAGTCAGGCTCAGGAACGTTTGTTGGGGATGCTCGGCACGCTGGCACTGATACCGAAGTGCAGAGCAGCCTGGATGCCATTCTACACACAGGCTCCGCTTGCCCTGCCAGCTACCCGGTCACTACGCTACGCCAAAACCCCAGAGGCTCACCATGCCAGACTCCCGCCCCTTTATGCTGGACGAAATCGACCGCCAGCTCATCGCCCTGCTGCAGCTCAATGCCCGCGAAAGCGTCGCCACCCTCGCCCGCCACCTGGGTATCGCCCGCACCACCGTGAATTCGCGGCTGGAGCGGCTGGAGAAGAACAAGGTCATCACCGGCTATGGCGTGCGCCTGGGGCAGCGGGTGATGGGCGGGGGGCTGCAGGCCTATGTGGGCATCAAGGTACAACCGCGCTCGGGCAAGGACGTGGTCAAGCGCCTGAGTGCCATGGCCCAGATTCAGCAGCTGTGTGCAGTGAGCGGTGAATTCGATTACGTGGCTTGGCTGCAGACCGATTCGCCTGAGCAGCTAGACCAGTTGCTTGACCAGATCGGCAGCCTGGACGGGGTGGAGAAAACCACCACGTCGATCATTCTCAGCAGCAAGGTCGAGCGCGGGCAGCCGGTTTAACCCGCTCGCTGGCGCTGCTTCAGAACGTGATCGTCAAACTCTATGAATAATTCGCTGTTTCGACGAAAACAAAGACAAAAAGACAACACTCTGCACCTTAATAACGACCACCCCACCTCCTAAAATGACCTCCAGCCCCCCTATACTCAGGCTTCGCCCCCTCGCGCAGCCGCTCTGGCAAGGTCCACTTCATGAACAAGAAAAACCGCCACCCCGCCGACGGCAAACAACCCGTCACCATCTTCGGCCCGGACTTTCCGTTCGCTTTCGATGACTGGCTGGAGCACCCTGCGGGCCTGGGCAGCATTCCGCCTGAGCGTCACGGCGAAGAAGTCGCCATCATCGGCGCAGGCATCGCCGGCCTGGTAGCGGCCTACGAATTGATGAAGCTGGGGCTCAAGCCTGTGGTATACGAGGCATCGAAATTGGGCGGGCGCTTGCGCTCCCAGGCGTTCAACGGCACCGACGGCATCGTCGCTGAACTGGGCGGCATGCGCTTCCCGGTATCGTCCACGGCGTTCTACCACTATGTGGACAAGCTCGGGCTGGAAACCAAACCTTTTCCCAACCCGCTGACAGCAGCCTCAGGCAGCACCGTGATCGACCTGGAAGGCCAGACCTACTACGCCGAAAGCGTTGCCGACCTGCCCAAACTGTTTCACGAAGTGGCAGATGCCTGGGCCGATGCGCTGG
Organism: Pseudomonas sp. S36; assembly: GCF_016647875.1. Taxonomy (NCBI): domain Bacteria; kingdom Pseudomonadati; phylum Pseudomonadota; class Gammaproteobacteria; order Pseudomonadales; family Pseudomonadaceae; genus Pseudomonas; species Pseudomonas sp. S36. Next base: position 58,022 of record NZ_JACVVG010000013.1, read on the forward strand.
AGAGCGGGGCCCAGTTCGCCGACATTCAGCAGGCTATCCGCGACCGCGATGTGCCGCGCCTGAAAGCGCTGTGGAACAAACTGGTGCCACTGTGGGATGACCGCACGTTCTACGATTTTGTCGCCACCTCACGCTCGTTTGCCAAACTGAGCTTCCTGCACCGCGAGGTGTTTGGGCAGGTGGGCTTTGGCACCGGGGGGTGGGACTCTGACTTCCCCAACTCGATGCTGGAAATTTTCCGCGTGGTGATGACCAACTGCGACGACCACCAGCACCTCATCGTGGGCGGCGTGGAGCAAGTCCCCCAAGGCATCTGGCGCCATCAGCCAGAGCAATGTGCGCACTGGCCACAGGGCACCAGCCTGAGTTCACTGCATGGCGGTGCACCGAGCACCGGGGTCAGGCGCATCGCCCGGGCGGCCGACGGGCGTCTGGCGGTCACCGACACCTGGGGAGGCACACGCCACTATGGTGCGGTCCTGACAACCTGCCAGACCTGGCTGCTGACCACCCAGATCGACTGCGAAGAGTCGCTGTTTTCGCAGAAGATGTGGATGGCCCTGGACCGCACCCGCTACATGCAGTCTTCGAAGACCTTCGTCATGGTCGATCGGCCGTTCTGGAAGGACAAGGACCCGGAAACCGGTCGCGACCTGCTGAGCATGACCCTGACCGACCGCCTGACCCGGGGTACCTACCTGTTCGACAACGGTGATGACAAACCGGGGGTGATCTGCCTGTCCTACGCCTGGATGAGCGACGCCTTGAAAATGCTGCCGCACCCTGTGGAAAAACGCGTGCAGCTGGCGCTCGATGCGTTGAAGAAGATCTACCCGAAAACAGACATTGCCGGCCATATCATCGGCGACCCGATCACCATCTCGTGGGAAGCCGACCCGTACTTCCTCGGCGCCTTCAAGGGTGCACTGCCGGGCCACTACCGTTACAACCAGCGCATGTATGCGCACTTCATGCAACAGCACCTGCCCGCCGAGCAGCGCGGCATCTTCATTGCCGGCGACGACGTGTCGTGGACACCGGCCTGGGTGGAGGGCGCCGTGCAGACGTCGCTGAATGCGGTATGGGGTATCATCAACCACTTTGGTGGCAGCACCCACCCCGACAACCCCGGCCCGGGCGATGTGTTCGACGAGATCGGCCCCATCGCCCTGGCCGACTGACCCAGGAGGCGCCATGCACATCGCGCTGTTCCAAGGCACGCCCAGGCCGCTGGATGTGCCCGGCAACCTGCAGCGACTGCGCCAGCAGGCCAGGCTGGCTGCCGAACAGGGCGCCGGCCTGCTGGTGTGCCCGGAAATGTTCCTCACCGGCTACAACATCGGCGCCGCGCAGGTGCAACGCCTGGCCGAGACCGAGGATGGCCCGTCGGCCATGCGCGTGGTCGAGATCGCCCAGGCGTACCGCATCGCCATTGCCTACGGCTACCCGGAGCGAGGGGATGACGGGGCGGTCTACAACAGCGTGCAGCTGGTCGACGCCCAGGGTCGAAGCCTGAGCAACTACCGCAAAACCCACCTCTTCGGCGAACTTGACCGGGCCATGTTCAGCCAGGGGCCCGACCACTTTCCGGTTGTCGAGCTAAACGGCTGGAAGGTCGGCCTGCTGATCTGCTACGACATCGAGTTCCCGGAAAACGCACGCCGGCTGGCGCTGAGCGGTGCCGAGCTGATCCTGGTGCCGACGGCTAACATGGCCCCCTACGACTTCACCTGCCAGGTCACCGTGCGCGCCCGGGCGCAGGAAAACCAGTGTTACCTGGTCTATGCCAACTACTGTGGCTCGGAGGGCGACATTCACTACTGCGGGCAGAGCAGCATCGTTGCGCCGGACGGCAGCCTGCTGGCCATGGCCGGCCACGACGAGTGCCTGCTGACAGCGCAGCTGGAGTATGACCGGCTGATCCAGGGGCGTGAAGCGTTCCCCTACCTGCGTGACCTGCGCCAGGAGCTGCACCGGCGCCATGCCTGACGCAATTCGGCATGTCACCCTGGCCAACGGCCTGCAACTGCGCCTGCGCCACGCCCCCCGGCTGAAGCGTGCGGCGGCGGCGATACGGGTGCATGCGGGTAACCATGATGCGCCGGGCAAGTGGCCAGGGCTGGCGCACTTTCTGGAGCATCTGTTCTTCCTGGGTACGCCGCAGTTTCCGCTGGAAGACGGCCTGATGCGCTACGTGCAAGGCGTGGGTGGGCAGGTCAATGCCAGCACCCGCGAGCGCACCACCGACTACTTTTTCGAAACCCCGCCTGCTGCGCTGGCCGGTGGGCTGGTGCGGCTATGCCAGATGCTCGCCGAACCCGACCTTGGGGTTGCACGACAGCACCAGGAACGTGAGGTGATTCACGCCGAATTCATTGCCTGGTCGCGCAACCCGGCGGCGCAACAACAGTACGCCCTGCTGCAGTCGGTAGCATCGCACCACCCCCTGGGGGCTTTTCATGCCGGGAACCGCTATACGCTGCCAGTGCAGAATGTAGCTTTTCAGCAGGCGCTTGCAGGCTTTCACCAGCGTTACTATCAGGGCGGCCAGACCGTACTGGCCCTCTGCGGCCCCCAGCCGCTGGACGAGCTGGAGCAGCTGGGCAGGCAGCAGGGGCAGCGGTTTGCCAAAGGCGAGCGTGTGGAGCAGCCCCAGCCTGCGGCACTGGCGGCAAGTACGCACCCGCTGCTGTTCAGCCTGAACGCACTGCCAGAGGGGGCCGAGCAGGCCCTGGCACTGCTCACGGCCTGCCTCGGCGATAGCCGCCCCGGCACCTGGCTGGATGCGCTGCGCCAGCGCGGCTGGTTGCAGGGGTTCAATACCCAAACGTTGTATGGGTTTGGCGGGCAGTTGTTGTGGCATATCGACCTGAAACTGACCGCCGCCGCTCGCCGGGATGAAGCCACTGCACTGTTGCATGGCTGGTTCGGCTTCATTCGAGGGGCAGGCCTGGAGGCGCTCAACCAGGGTTTCGGCCTGCTGCAGCAAAGCCGTGAACGCAGTGCGGGGGCACTGGAGCTGGCCCAGCGGGACAGCACTGGCCAGCCGTTCGCGCCGCTGGATACCCAAGGTAAGCGAGCCTTTGAAGCACTGCTCGCGGCATTGCCGAGTGGCAGGCATGGCCGATGGCAGCTACCACCGCCGGAGCCATTGCTGAGCGCAGGCTGGGCACAAAACCAAACCCAGCGGTTGCCCGGTTCCCTGCATGTGACCGAAGTACTGCCCTCCACGCGGCAATATGCTGCACTCTACCTGCGCTGGAAGGTGCCAAGGGAGCTGCTTCAGCCTTTGTATCCGGTTCTTGAGCGCGCACTGGCACCCTTACAGGAGCGCTGCGACCGAGCCTCGGTGCAATTGCGCCTGGCCAGCGTGGGCGACCACCTGCAACTGCGTTGTACCGGGCTGCCGGCAGCCGTGGTTTATGCAACCGAGCACGCGTTGATGGCACTGCTACACCCCCCCGCCGATTGCTGGCAGCCGCCCATCACGGCGACGTTGCCATTGATGCCTATACGCGCCTTGCTTGAGCAACTGCCAGCCGCCGTGCAGGGGGCCGCGCGTGTGGCGGCCAGCGAAGGCTCACGTACTCAGTTACACCTCGACGCGTTATGGCAGCAGGCAACCTGGCACGGCCTGGCCGTGGGGTTCGAGCCGGCCGCCCACAGTGCCATGGCCGCAGCGCTGCAGCAGTGCCCGGGCCAGGGCTCGGCCCCGGCGCCGCTGGCCCCTTGGGCCGCGCGACGCTGGCACCCGGTGCAGGTCCCAGGCAGTGAGCACGCCCTGCTGCTGTTCTGCCGGTTGCCTGCGGCCAGCGAAGCAGCCGGCCGCCTGCTGGCCCAGCTGCTGCAGGGGCCGGTGTACCAGCGCCTACGGGTAGAGCTGCAACTGGGCTATGCCGTCTTCAGTGCCTTCCGCCAGGTGGAGGGGGCATACGGCCTGCTGTTTGGCGTGCAGTCGCCCCATGCCAGGCCGGCCGATGTTCTGGGGCACCTGATGGAGGTATTGAAAGGTGGCGTAACGCTGACGCCGAGCAGTCGCCAGGCCCTCGCAGCGCAGTTCGACGAAGCGGTCATGGTCAATGCCGAGGTCGCCGAATGGGCCTGGCAGACACACCTCGCTACACAACCCGTCAAGCTGGAAGCGTTGCCCAAGGCTATTCTGAAGGTGCGGCAGTCGGATCTGGACCAACTGCTAAGCGACCTGCTCAGCGCAGATTGCCCCTGGCTCTGTTTGGCCAACGCTGCCGCGCCACCCTCCCCCTGGCAGTGGGGTGAGTGATTGTTACGCAATATGCAACGGCACTTTTCAGATAATTAACCTTTCGGTACATAATTATCTTGTAAGATAGCGCAATCCGCGCTCAGGGAACCTCCTGCCCACGGCGGTACCCAAGTAGTAGCTGAGCCATCCGTAACCCCTTCCGAAGGAGTAATCCCATGTGGACCAAACCTGCATACACTGACCTGCGTATCGGCTTCGAAGTCACCATGTACTTCGCCAACCGCTAAGCCAGGCTTACGGTTTCACGCCTCGGCCTGCCGGGGCGTTTTCGTTTTTCCGACACGGTTTTCTGCACAGTAAAGAGAGTGCCCATGCATATCCAGGTTCTCGGCTCGGCCGCCGGTGGCGGGTTCCCGCAGTGGAACTGCAACTGCGTCAACTGCAAGGGCTTGCGCGACGGCACCCTGCGCGCCACAGCCCGCACCCAATCCTCCATTGCGCTATCCGACGACGGCGTGCACTGGGTATTGTGCAACGCCTCGCCCGACGTCCGTGCGCAACTCCAGGCCTTCGCGCCCATGCAGCCGGCCCGCGCCCTGCGCGACACCGGGGTCAACGCCATCATCCTGCTGGACAGCCAGATCGACCACACCACCGGCCTGCTCAGCCTGCGCGAGGGCTGCCCGCACCAGGTGTGGTGCACCGACATGGTCCACCAAGACCTCACCACCGGGTTTCCGCTGTTCAACATGCTCAGCCACTGGAACGGCGGCCTGCAATGGAACCGCATAGCGCTCGAAGGCAGCTTCGTTGTCGAGGCCTGCCCCAACTTGCGCTTTACCCCCTTCCCGCTACGCAGCGCCGCGCCGCCCTACTCGCCCCACCGCTTCGACCCGCACCCTGGGGATAACCTCGGCCTCTTGGTGGAGGACACGCGTACTGGCGGCAAGCTGTTCTACGCACCGGGCCTGGGGCAGGTTGACGACAACCTGCTGGCGATGATGCAGGGCGCCGACTGCCTGCTGGTAGACGGCACCCTGTGGGAAGACGACGAGATGCAGCGCCGGGGCGTGGGCACGCGCACAGGCCGCGAAATGGGCCACCTGGCGCAGAATGGCAGCGGTGGCATGCTCGAAGTGCTGGACGCCTTCCCGCGTCAACGCAAGGTGCTTATCCACATCAACAACACCAACCCGATTCTCGACGAGGACTCACCCGAGCGCGCCGAGGTGGTGCGCCGTGGCGTGGAAGTCGCCTTCGACGGCATGAGCATCGAGTTGTAACGCACCATGAGGCGCCACTCACCTTCACCCGTGGGCCGAGACGCCGCTTTACAGGAGCCAGCCGAATGAGCGACGCACTGCCGATGTCCCCTGCCGAATTCGAGCAGGCCTTGCGCGCCAAGGGCGCCTACTACCACATTCACCACCCCTACCACGTGGCCATGTACGAAGGCCGCGCCACACGCGAGCAGATTCAGGGCTGGGTGGCCAACCGCTTTTACTACCAGGTCAACATCCCGATGAAGGATGCGGCAATCCTGGCCAACTGCCCTGACCGCGAAGTGCGCCGTGAATGGATCCAGCGCCTGCTCGACCATGACGGCGCCCCGGGTGAAGACGGCGGCATCGAAGCCTGGCTGCGCCTGGGCCAGGCCGTTGGCCTGGATCCGGATCAGCTGCGCTCCCAGGAGCTGGTGCTGCCGGGCGTACGCTTTGCCGTGGACGCCTACGTCAACTTTGCCCGCCGCGCCAGCTGGCAGGAGGCCGCCAGCAGCTCGCTCACCGAGTTGTTCGCCCCGCAAATCCACCAGTCGCGCCTGGACAGCTGGCCCCAGCACTACCCGTGGATCGACGCCGCCGGCTACGCCTACTTCCGCACCCGCCTGGGCCAGGCCCGCCGTGACGTGGAGCATGGCCTGGCGATCACCCTGCAGCACTACACCACCTGGGCTGGCCAGCAGCGTATGCTGGAAATCCTGCAGTTCAAGCTGGATATCCTGTGGAGCATGCTCGACGCCATGAGCATGGCCTACGAGCTGAACCGTCCGCCCTACCACTCGGTTACCCAGCAACGGGTATGGCACAAGGGGATCACCCTATGAGCATTGATCGCAACCAGGTGCCGAGCTGGCGCCCAGGCTACCGCTTCCAGTACGAACCCGCGCAGAAGGGCCATGTGTTGCTGTACCCCGAGGGCATGATCAAGCTCAACGAGAGCGCCAGCCTGATTGGGGGCCTGATCGACGGCCAGCGCAGCGTCAGCGCCATCATCGAGGCACTTCAACAGCAGTTCCCCGATGTGCCGGAAGTGGCTGACGACATCGAGCAGTTCATGGAGGTGGCCCGTGCCGAACACTGGATCCAGCTCAACTGAGCTGCCGGCCACGCCGGCGGTCGGCCTGCCGCTGTGGCTGCTGGCCGAGCTCACCTACCGCTGCCCGCTGCAGTGCCCCTATTGCTCCAACCCGCTGGACTTCGCCGCCCAGGGGCAAGAGCTGAGCACTGCACAGTGGTTCAAGGTAATGGCCGAAGCGCGGGAAATGGGTGCGGCGCAAATCGGCTTTTCAGGTGGTGAGCCCCTGGTGCGTCAGGACCTGGCCGAGCTGATCGGCGAGGCGCGGCGGTTGGGCTATTACACCAACCTGATCACCTCGGGCATCGGCCTGACCGAGGCCCGCATCGCGGCGTTCAAGCAGGCCGGGCTGGACCATATCCAGATCAGCTTCCAGGCCAGTGACGAGCAGGTGAACAACCTGCTGGCCGGCTCGAAAAAGGCCTTTGCGCAAAAGCTGGAGATGGCCCGCGCGGTAAAGGCCCACGGCTACCCGATGGTGCTCAACTTCGTGACCCACCGGCACAACATCGACAAGATCGACCGCATCATCGAGCTGTGCGTTGCCCTGGACGCAGACTTCGTCGAGCTTGCCACCTGCCAGTTCTATGGCTGGGCTCACCTCAACCGCCTCGGGCTGCTCCCCACCCGTGCGCAGCTGGAGCGGGCAGAAGCCATCACCAATCAGTACCGTGAAACGCTCAAAGCCGCGGGCAACCCGTGCAAGCTGATCTTCGTCACCCCGGACTACTATGAAGAACGCCCCAAGGCCTGCATGAACGGCTGGGGCAGCGTGTTCCTCACCGTTACCCCGGATGGCACGGCACTGCCCTGCCATGGCGCCCGTCAGCTGCCCGTGCAGTTTCCCAACGTGCGTGACCATAGCCTGCAGCACATCTGGTATGACTCGTTCGGCTTCAACCGTTTCCGCGGTTACCAGTGGATGCCGGAACCATGCCGCTCGTGCGACGAGAAGGAAAAGGATTTCGGCGGCTGCCGTTGCCAGGCCTTCATGCTGACCGGGGATGCCAGCAATGCCGACCCGGTATGTGCCAAGTCGGCCGACCACGGCATCATCCTCAAGGCTCGCGAGGAGGCGCAAAGCGCTGACCTTGCCATTGAACAGATGACTTTCCGCAATGAACGAAACTCACGTGTCATCGCCCGTGGCTGACTTCACCGCCGCGCAGGCTGTCGCCGCCGGCACCGACTTCGCCGAATTGAAGGCCAGCGATGCCGGGCTGTTCTGGGTCGAGTTCCGCCCGGCCGACGGTGCCTGCCGCATCTGGTGCTGGCAGCATCAGCAGGCCCGCAGCCTCACGCCCGACGGTTTCAGTGTGCGCAGCCGGGTTTATGAATACGGCGGTGGTAGCTTCTGCCTGGGCGGCGACGGCCTGGTGTTCGTCAATGAGCACGATCAGCAGGTCTACACCCAGGCCCTCGACCACCCACAGCCGCGCCCCCTCACCGACGACAGCCGCTGCCGCTACGGGGACGTACTGTGGCACGGCGGCCAGGTGCTGGCCGTGGAAGAGCGCCACGCACACACCGTGGAGCATCGCCTGGTCGCCCTGGGGCACGGCAGCCGCGAAGTGCTGGCCGAAGGCGCCGACTTCTACGCATCGCCCACCGTCAGCCCTGACGGGCAGCGCCTGGCCTGGGTGGAGTGGGATCGCCCGGCCCAACCCTGGACCTTCACCCGGCTGATGTGCCGTCAGCGCGCCGCCGATGGCAGTTGGGGGCCACCTCAGCCTGTGGCCACGGCGCAGGCGTCATTGCAGCAGCCCCGGTTCGACCACGCCAACCAGCTGTATTGCCTGTCGGATCACAATGGTTTCTGGCAGCCATGGGGCGAGGTCGAAGGGCGTTGGCAGGCACTGCCCGCCGAACCTGCCGACCACGCAGGCGCGCCTTGGCAGTTGGGTGCCTGTACCTGGCTACCGCTAGGCCCAACGAGCTACCTGGCTACCTGGTTCGACGCAGGGTTCGGGCAACTGGGGCTGCGCGCTGAGCATGGCCCCATGGAACGCTTTGCCAGTGCCTACACGCGCTTTCGCAGCCTGGCCATGGATGCGCACTACCTGTATGCGATCGCCGCCTCGCCCATCAGCCCGCCAGCGGTTATCGCCATTGCCCGCGACACCCATCAGGTCAGTGTGCTAGCCGGTGGCGCCGAGGTACTTGCGGCCGAACACATCAGCCTGCCGCAGTCGTTCCACTGCGGCCGTGGCGCGGCACTGGCCCACGGCTTTTTCTACCCGGCTGCCCACAGCAAGGGCGCGCCGCCACTGGTGGTCTTTATCCATGGCGGCCCCACCTCGGCCTGCTACCCGGTGCTGGACCCGCGTATCCAGTACTGGACCCAACGCGGCTTCGCCGTTGCCGACCTCAACTACCGGGGCAGCAGCGGGTATGGCCGTGAGTATCGCCAGGCCCTGCACCTGCGTTGGGGTGAAACCGATGTGGAAGATGCCTGCAACGCCGTTGAGTACCTGGCCGCACAAGGGCTGATCGACCCGCGCAAGGCCTTCATCCGTGGCGGCAGCGCCGGGGGTTATACCACCCTGTGCGCCTTGGCATTTCGCAATGTATTCCGCGCAGGTGCCAGCCTGTACGGCGTGAGCGACCCCACCGCCCTGGCCCGGGCAACGCACAAGTTCGAAGGCGATTACCTGGACTGGCTGATCGGTGACCCACAACAGGATGCCGAGCGCTATCGCCAGCGCACACCGCTGCTGCATGCAGCACAGATCACCGTGCCGGTCGTGTTTTTCCAGGGCGAACTGGACGCCGTGGTGGTGCCCGAGCAGACGCGCTCGATGCTGGCAGCACTACAAGCCAACGGCATCAAAGCCCAGGGGCATTTCTACGAGGGTGAGCGGCACGGGCTGCGCAAGGCTGAGAACCTGGCGCATGCGCTGGAGGAAGAATGGAGGTTCTACTGCGAAGTGCTGGCGGGTGAGTGACCCAGGGGGCGCGGGCCCCCTGGCCGCAAACTGGGTTACACCTCACCGCTTGGCAATGATGTACACCGCGTGCACGATGCCAGGGATATAGCCCAGCAGCGTCAGCAGAATGTTCAACCAGAACGCGCCGGCAAACCCCACCTGCAGAAATACGCCCAGTGGTGGCAGCAGGATAGCGATGATGATGCGAATGAAGTCCATGAGAGTCTCTCCGTAAAGGGGTTACATCACAGACTCGCCGCCGGTCGCAGAGGTTCCACAGGCAAAAAAAACGCCCCGGGCCGAATGTAACAGGCCAGGGGCGGTGCGCAGAAACGCCAGACGGTTCGTTGAATCAGGGGTTGGCAACCTAGGCCGGCATCTCGCGGCGGCTCTGTTGGCGGGCGTGCAACCGGGCAAAGGCTCGGGTCAGGCGCTGCAGCATTTCGTCGATATTGCTCCGGCTCACGGTCAGCGCCGGCGTAAAGCGCACTACGTCGGGCTGCGGAGCATTCAGCAACAGCCCCTCCTGCAGCGCGGCAGCCACCAGCGCGGGGGCCAGGTTTTCCTTGAGCGGCAGCGCCCAGAGCAAACCTTGCCCGCGTATCGGGCCCAGGCCGAAGCGGCCCGCCAGCCGACCGAGGCCCTCGCGCAGGTGGCGGCCCTTGTCCTGCACCTCGTCGAAGAACCCAGGGGCCAGCACCGTGTCCAGCACCGTAAGGCCGGCAGCGCACATCAGCGCATTGCCATGGTGGCTGCCCTGCAGTTCGCCTGCCTCGGCACAGCAGGCCGCCCCCCGCGCCAGCAACGCCGCCAGCGGCACGCCCCCACCCAGGCCCTTGCCCAGGGTGACGATGTCGGCGCGTACCCCGTAGGTTTCCTCTGCCAGCAATGCACCGCAGCGGCCAAGGCCGGTTTGCACTTCGTCCAGAATCAACAGGATGCCAAGCTCCCGGCACAGGGTTTCCACACCCTTGAGGTATTCGCGCGTGGCCGGGATAACACCCGCTTCACTCTGCACAGGCTCAAGCATGATCGCCACCGTGCGAGAGTCCACCGCGGCGTGCAGTGCTGCGAGGTCATTGAAAGGCACCCTGCTGAAGCCGGGCACGCCGGGTTCACAGCGGCTACAGGCCGTCGGGTCGGAGGCCGACAGCGTGCCCAGGCTGCGCCCATGGCAGCCCCGGCTGGCGGTGATGATGTGGTACGCGCCATTGCGATGGCGCAGGCCCCACTTGCGCGCCAGCTTGATCGCACCTTCGCAGGCCTCGGCACCCGTGTTCAGAAGGTAAGCCTGGTCGCTGTCGGTAGCCTGGCAAAGCCGGCTGGCCAAGGTCAACAAAACCGGGCTATGGAACGCTGAGCCTGGCTGGATCAGCGCCTGAGCCTGATTCGCCAGCGCGGCTACCAGCGCGTCTGGGCTATGGCCCAGGCTGTTGACGCCGCCGCCTTGGGTGAAGTCCAGGCAGGCTCGCCCCTGGTCATCCCACAACCACGCCCCCTGGCCACGCACGAACACGGGCGTTGCCCGGTTGTGCCCGGGCATCAGGTTGCCGGTTGAAGGCTGCTGCGGCATCTGCCTTGGCTCGACAACAGCCTCAGGGGCCGGGCGGCGCAGGTTGAACAGATTCATCAGGATTCCAACCCATCACGGTGGCGGCAGCTAAAGCGCGATCACATGATCGCTGTGCGTTCTGTTGCCTTGCCTATCAATACGCTTTGAAGGTAGCTGCAACAATGTGACCATCAATTGCTGTAACCCCTTGTAATAGGGGCATAGACTAGGCGAGCAAGCGGTTTTACAACATTTCGATTTAGCAGCAATTTCAATAAGCAAACCTTATGGATTTTCGCCAACTGCGTTATTTCGTCGCGGTGTATGAGGAAGGCCACGTCGGGCGCGCCGCCGAGCGGCTGTCGCTGTCGCAACCCGCGCTCTCACAGCAGATTCGCCAACTGGAACATGGCCTGGACCTGAGCCTGTTCGAGCGCAGCAACAAGCGCCTGCTGCCCACACTCGCCGCCCACACCCTCTACAACCACGCCCTGCCGCTGCTCGACGGCCTGCAGCGCGCCACCGATGCCATGCGCAGCTTCAAAGGCCAGTCGCTGCGCACCCTGGCCATCGGGGTACTGCAAACCGTACGCCCCAGCCTGGTGCCGCGGTTGCTCGAACGGCTGCGCAAGGCCCAGCCTCACCTGGTGGTGCAGATCTATGAGCTGTCAGGCCTGGAGATCGAACGGCGCTTGCTCAATGGCAACCTGGACATTGGCATCAGCTACCTGCCGCCACGCCAGCCAGGGCTCCATGGGCTGCTGCTGTATGAAGATGAGTTGCAACTGGTCATCCCCAACACGCACCCCCTAAAGGACTTCAAGAAGGTTTCCATTCGCCAGGCCGCCGAGTTGCCGATGCTCATGCTTGGGGAAGAGTTTCAGATGCGCCAGATCTGGCAGGCACAACTGGCCAGCCAAGGCCGCAGGCCGCAGGTTCAGGCCGAGATGAACAACATGGCAGGTATTCTGGACAGCCTGGCGCATACATCGCTGGCCACCATTCTGCCGGGGCGGGCCAAGGAGGCGGCAGAAGATGAGCAAGGCTTGCTATGGAAGCCGCTGAGCGAGCCACGGGTACCGCTGAAAGTGGGGCTGGTGTTCCGCGATGCGCAGCGCCAGCAGGCTTCAGTGGAGCTGCTGCGCAACCTGCTGGAAGAAGAAACCGATACCCGGCAACCCGCCCTAGACGTATTGGCCTGAAAAATACGCGCACAAAGAAAACCCCGCCTAAGCGGGGTTTTCCAGACTGTTTCCCTGTGACATCCGTATCGCCCCGCCACCCTGGCAGGAAATCCTTCGTCGTCGTCCTTGATCTGTCCTAGGCGCTTCCTGCGCTCCGTCCATGTGATAAAGATTAACCGTGGATCCAATCTGAGAACAGTGGTGAAAAGTCACCACGTGATGTAGGAAAAAGCTTACAAACCCAGAATCATTCTCAAAAAGCAAAACCCTGGGGTTTTCTGCCAGCCCCTGGACGGGTATCAGAACTGCTGTGCATCCAGCAGGTACAGTGACTCACTCCCAGCCCTCACCGATGCCACCAGCGAGCCGACTCGCGGCAGCAGCCGGGCAAAGTAGAAGCGCGCCGTGCCCAGCTTGCCCTGATAGAACCCTTCATCGCCTTCCCCGCGCTGCGCTGCCTGCGCCATGCGTGCCCACATGTAGGCGTAAGCCACATAACCGAATGCATGCAGGTACTCCACCGAAGCAGCCCCAATCTCGTTAGGGTTGCCCTTGGCCTGCTCCAGCACCCAGTCGGTGAGCGCATCAAGCTCATCGAGCGATGCCGCCAGCGGCCGGGTGAACTCGCCCAGCTCATGGCCGGCACTGGCAATGAATGCGCGCACTTCATCGGCGAACAATTTGTAGTAGGCCCCACCGCTGGCCACCACCTTACGGCCCATCAGGTCGAGGGCCTGAATACCGTTGGTGCCTTCGTAGATCTGCGTGATGCGTACGTCACGCACCAGTTGCTCCTGGCCCCACTCACGGATATAGCCATGCCCGCCGAATACCTGCTGGCCGTGCACCGTGCACTCCAGGCCCAGGTCGGTGAGGAACGCCTTGGCCACAGGCGTCAACAGCGCCACCAGTTCTTCGCTGCGCTTGCGCACACTGGGGTCTTCGCTGTACTTGGCGCTGTCCAGCTGCATGGCCACGTAGGTGGAGAACGCACGCCCGCCTTCGATCAGCGCCTTCATGGTCAACAGCATGCGCCGTACATCAGGGTGCACGATGATCGGGTCGGCTGGTTTGTCTGTGGCCTGTGGGCCGGTGGGGGCGCGGCTCTGCAGGCGGTCACGGGCGTATTCCACCGCGTTCTGGTAAGAACGTTCGGCCGAGGCCAGGCCCTGGATGCCAACCCCCAGGCGCTCGTAGTTCATCATGGTGAACATGGCCGCCAGGCCTTTGTTGGGCTCGCCCACGATATAACCGACCGCGTCGTCGAAGTTCATCACACAGGTGGCCGACGCCTGAATGCCCATCTTGTGCTCGATGGAACCGCAGGTTACCGGGTTGCGCGCGCCCAGGCTGCCGTCCTCATTGACCAGAAACTTGGGCACCAGGAGCAACGAGATGCCCTTCGGCCCAGCCGGGGCATCCGGCAGCTTGGCCAGTACCAGGTGGATGATGTTTTCGGTGAGGTCGTGTTCGCCGCCGGTGATGAAGATCTTGGTCCCGGTCACTTTGTAGCTGCCGTCGGCCTGGGGCTCGGCCCTGGTGCGGATGATGCCGAGGTCGGTACCGGCATGGGGCTCGGTAAGGCACATGGAGCCTGCCCAAACGCCGGCATACATGTTCGGCAGGTACTTCTGCTTCAGCGCCTCGCTGGCGTGGGCATTGATGGACAGGCAGGCACCTGCGGTCAGCATCGGGTACAGGCCGAAAGCCAGGCTCGCCGCGTTGACCATTTCTTCAACCTGCGCCGACACCACCTTGGGCATGCCCATGCCACCCAACAGCGGGTCACCGCCCACGCCCACCCAGCCGCCCTCGGCATAGGTGTTGTAAGCCTCAATGAAGCCTGCCGGCGTCTGCACGGCGCCGTTATCCCAGTGGCAGCCTTCTTCATCGGCAGCACGGCTCAATGGCGCGATGGAGCGGGCCGCAACCTTGCCGGCCTCCTCAAGCACTGCCAAGGCGGTCTGCACATCGACAACGTCGCCCAGCCCGGGCAATTGTGCCCATTGCTGCCCCACGTCGAAGACTTCATTCAGTACGAAGCGCATGTCGCGCAGGGGCGCTTTATAGTCAGCCATGACAACCTCTCGCTGGTCGGAACGGGCGGTGTCAGGCACCGCAGCACTGGAGTTGCAGTGAGTGTAACCGAACAACTTTTACGAGACATAGGGTCATCAACAGACCGCATGGTCAGCTATGGTCACGACGCACGCTCTGCCCCCCGGCGGGTTTTCAGGCCATGCACCATCAGGCAGTTGCGCCCGGCCGCCTTGGCGCTGTAGAGCGCCTGGTCGGCGGACTTGAGCACGTCATCTGGGTTGCGGTGGTCCACATGCCGCTCTGCCACACCGATGCTGATGGTGACTGACACCGCACCACCACTGCTGCCGGCGCGCCGCTGCCGGCCCGTGCTGTCATCCTGGGGGCGAGCGCCCTGGTCACGCAGGCGCATGGCATAGCCGGCAATCGCTTCACGCACCGCCTCCAAGTGCGCCACGCAGTGCTCGGTGCTCTTGCCGGCAAACACCACCGCAAATTCCTCGCCGCCGTACCGGTACGCCTTGCCACCGCCACCCACTTTGCCCAGGCGGCTGGCAACCAGGCGCAACACCTGGTCGCCGACGTCATGGCCGTGGGTATCGTTGAAGCGCTTGAAATGGTCCACATCGCTCATCGCGATCACATAATTGCGCCCCAACCGCTGCATGCGTTCGTTGAGCGCACGCCGGCCCGGCAAGCCGGTGAGCTCGTCCCGAAAGGCCATCTGGTAGGCCTCATGTGCCACCGCCGCAGCTATCATCAGCATCACCTGGCTGCACATGATGTTCAGGGTGAAGGGCAAGATGAACGTTTTGGGCAGCATCCAGAAGAGCCCCACCAACCCCATCACCAGCGCTGCATTCAAAGGCCTCGGCGCCCGCAGGTACTGCACCACCAGCAGCACCAGTACCCCAATGAACAACGGGTACGCCAACTGGATCAGGCTCATCCACTCCCCATGCAGGGCCGGCCAGCGAATATCGGCCAAGCCGGCCAGCAGGGCGGCGGGGAAGCGTTGCTCCAGCGCTACCGCCACCGCACCTACAACCAACAGCACAGCGCCCCTGGCCACCATGTCCTGCAGCAGGTGCATGCGTTCCTGCCATACGCCGTAGATGCCATACAACGCCGGTAGCAACAGGCACACCAGGTGGAAGATGACGGCAGCGTCATCGCGCACATGCCCGTTATCTCTGTAGAAGTCAGTCTGGGTATCGAGCAGGAAATAGGCGATGTACACCGTCAGCATTAAAAACAGCTCACGCTGACGCCTGTAGACCGCGCAGTAGGCACCCCCCAGCAGCAACACCAGGGTGGGCAGCACATTGAACAAGGAGGTGAAGAACACGCTGAGGTCTTTGGCGTAGGCCGCGGCGAGGCCCGCTATCAGCAACAGCAGTGAGGGCAGAAAGTGGCTTGCACGGACGGCGTCAAGGCGAAACACAGTAATCTCCAACCCGGCAGATCAATAATGGCATTGTGCCCTTAGTTGATCGGCCGTGCACCCGGACAGTTTAATCAGGCTCCGTCCGTGGAATGCAAAAAACCCGCCTGCCATAGCAGGCAGGCGGGTTTCGCTGGAGCAAATGCGCTTAGTACGCCAGGCCGAAGTGCGCTTCGTCCATGGCCATCAGGTTGTCGGCACCCGACAGCATGGCCGCCACATGGGTACGGGTGCGCGGCAAGATGCGCTGGAAGTAGAAGCGCGCAGTCTGCAGCTTGGCCGTGTAGAAGGCTTGGTCGCCGCTGCCGGCGGCCAGCTTCTCGGCTGCAACACGTGCAATATCTGCCCAGAAATAAGCCAGGCAGGCGTAGCCGGAGTACATCAGGTAATCCACCGACGCTGCGCCCACTTCCTCACGGTCCTTCATGGCGGCCATGCCCACTTTCATGGTCAGCTCGCCCCACTCCTTGTTGATGGCCGCCAGCGGTTGTACGAAGTCGTTCAGCGCCTCGTTGCCTTCCTGCGCCTGGCAGAACTTGTGCACGATCTTGGTGAAGCCCTTCAGCGCTTCGCCCTGGGTCATCAGTACTTTGCGGCCCAGCAGGTCCAGGGCCTGGATACCCGTGGTGCCCTCGTACAACATGGAGATGCGGCTATCGCGCACGTTCTGCTCCATGCCCCACTCGGCGATGAAGCCGTGGCCGCCGTAGATCTGCACGCCATGGTTGGCAGCTTCGAAGCCCACTTCGGTCATGAAGGCCTTGGCGATCGGCGTCAGGAAGGCCAGCAGGGCATCGGCCTTCTTGCGGGCTTCTTCGTCCTGGCTGTACTTGACGATGTCCACCTGCTGCGCGGTGAAATACACCATGGCCCGGTTGCCCTCGGCGAAGGCTTTCATGGTCAGCAGCATACGGCGCACGTCCGGGTGGACGATGATGGGGTCAGCTGCTTTTTCCGGGGCCTTAGGCCCGGTCAGTGAACGCATCTGCAGGCGCTCGCGGGCATACTTGAGGCCGCCCTGGAAGGCCACTTCGGCGTGCGCCAGGCCTTGCAGTGCAGTACCCAGGCGAGCGGTGTTCATGAAGGTGAACATGCAGTTCAGGCCTTTGTTGGCCGGGCCGATCAGGTAGCCGGTAGCGCCGTCGAAGTTCATCACGCAGGTGGCGTTGCCGTGGATGCCCATCTTGTGTTCGATGGAACCACAGCTGACGCCGTTGCGCTCACCCGCCGCGCCTTCGGCGTTGGGCAGGAACTTCGGCACGATGAACAGCGAGATGCCTTTGGTACCGGCAGGCGCATCAGGCAGGCGGGCCAGCACGATGTGCACGATGTTCTCGGCCATGTCGTGTTCGCCGGCAGAGATGAAGATCTTGGTGCCCGATACCTTGTAGCTGCCGTCGGCCTGGGGCTCGGCCTTGGTGCGCAACATGCCGAGGTCGGTGCCGCAGTGTGGCTCGGTGAGGCACATGGTGCCAGTCCACTCGCCAGATACCAGTTTGGTCAGGTAGGTGTGCTGCTGCTCGGCTGTGCCGTGGGCAGAAATGGTGTTCATCGCGCCGTGGGACAGGCCTGGGTACATGCCCCACGACCAGTTGGCGCCACCCACCATCTCGCTCAGCGCCAGGCCCAGCGACTCCGGCAGGCCCTGGCCGCCGTGCTCCACGTCGTGAGCCAGGCTCGGCCAGCCGCCTTCGACGAACTGCGCGTAAGCTTCCTTGAAGCCGGTCGGGGTTTTCACGCCCGACTCGCTCCAGGTGCAGCCTTCCTGGTCACCTACGCGGTTCAGCGGCGCCAATACCTGCTCACAGAACTTCGCGCCTTCTTCCAGAATGGCATCGACCATGTCCGAGGTAGCGTCCTGGCAACCCGGCAGGCTTTGATAATGCGCCTCATAGCCAAGCAGCTCGTCACGAACGAAGCGGATATCACGCAAGGGAGCTTTGTAGTCAGGCATCGCGATGAACCTCTAGGTGAGTTCTGTGGGGGGACCGGCGCACGCGGCAAGGTCTGTCAAACAGTTGTTTGAAACTTACGTTTACCGCAGGCTGATGTCAAGGATGGACGATGGTGCCATTTACGCCGCGGAAAACGACGAAACCGCCACACGATTGCATGGCCGTGGATTCACGGGCAGTTGGAGGAGAATGGCTTGAATGAAAAGCGACGGCTGGCTGCGTCGCGCAGGCGAGAGACGCGCCTGCGTCACGCGTGGCTAGCGGGGTGAAGCAGAGGTGTCAGGCGTGGATATCGATGATACGGCCGAGCATGTCATCAGAGGCCTTGGCCACTTTCGCCCCCAGTTCGACCTCGAGCTTGCCCAGCGCCATTTGCACGGTACTGGTGGCAAGGTCCATTTGCTGACTGCGGTCGACGCCGCGCAGGCGTTCTGCCTGGAAGTCGCTGGACTGGCTGGTGGCAGTGCGTTCGGCACTGAGGTTGGCAACCTGGCTGGCGGCCTGGTCGACGCGTTCCTGGCCGGCCTTGATGGCGCCAAGGCCCGCATAGTAGGCAGAGCTACCGGTGATTTCCATGTCAGGGCTCCATTGAACCTGGATAACAGACAAAGCTGATTAAAACAGGCCTTGGCTGAAAAGGCCCGTTTAAAACAGTAATAGCTTGTTGCCATCTGATAGGCTCTGGGTATGCCGGTCAGTCCAGCAGGTCCAGTTGCAAGTGCTCAGCGACCATGTCGGCACTCGCCTGCTTCAGCTTCGGCACCCGCCCAAGGCAGGGCGCAGGCAGGCGCTCGGCCAGGCTGGCCAGGTTCTCTTCAAGCCGAGAGGTACGCGGCTCGATGATGTTCGCTACCCACCCCGCCAGTTGCAAGCCATCACGTTCGATAGCCTCGGCGCTTAGCAAGGCATGGCTGATGCAGCCCAGGCGCACGCCAACCACCAAAATGACCGGCAGCTTCAAGGCCACTGCCAGGTCGGACAGGTTTTCCAACCCTGACAACGGCACACGCCACCCGCCGGCCCCTTCTATGAGGGTGAAGTCGGCTTCCTGCTGCAACACAGTGCGCATCGCCCCCAGCAGGTGCGACACCGAGAGCGTGACGCCAGCCTCGCGCGCAGCCACATGGGGTGCGATGGCCGGCTCGAAGGCGAACGGGTTGACCTGGGCGTATTCGAGCTTGACGGTACTTTCGTCAATCAAGGCCTGGGCGTCACTGTTGCGCAAGCCCTTGGCGGTCAGGGTGCAACCGGAAGCCACGGGTTTGGCGCCAAGGGTACTCATCCCCTGCAAACGCGCGGCATGCAGAAGCCCTGCCGCGATGGTGGTCTTGCCGACATCGGTGTCGGTGCCAGCGATGAAATAGGCGTGCCTCATTTGGCTCCCCTTATGCCTGTGGCTTGCGCAACACACCATAGACCACCTGATAGGTGGCTGGCAGCCCCGAGGGTTGGCGAAATGCCTCATAGGCGTGCAGCAACCCCTGCATACGGGCACGGCCAGTCAGGCCAGAAGGCCGGCCAGGGTTGAGGTTGTGCGCGCCCAATGCCTTCAGCTCGTGGGTCAGGCTGCGCACATCCGGATAATGCAGCACATGCGGGCACTGTTGCAGGGCCAGCGGGCGCAGGCCGCTGGCCGCGCACAGGCGCTGGTACTCATCGAAGCGGCGAAAACGGTTCACATGCACCAGGCCGTCCACTGCCTGCCAGCTGGCCCGCAGCTCATCGAGGGTGCCCGTGCACAGGCTGCTGAATGCCAGCACACCGCCGGGCCGCAACACGCGCTGCGCTTCTGACAGCACGCTGGCGAACTGGCTGCACCATTGCACTGCCAGGCTGGAAAACACCAGGTCGACACACCCATCGCTCAGCGGCAGGCGTTCGGCATCGCCCGCCACGTGATACAGCGCACCGCCGTGTGCCTCGCGGGCGTGGCGCAGCATGCCTTCGGCGATATCCACCGCCACGCCGCCGGCCGCAACATAGCGTTGGGCCAGCGCCCGGCTGAAGTGGCCAGTGCCGCTCCCCAGGTCTAGCCAGCGGGAGGGCTGCAGGTCTGCCGGCAGTTGCGCCAGCAGGCGCGTGCCCACCTCGCGCTGCAGGGCTGCAACACTGTCATAGCTGCCTGCGGCCCGGGAAAAGGAAGCCGCCACCTGGCGTTTGTCCGGCAGCGTACCGGGCAAGGCGGGTTGGGAAAGGTCAGTCATCGCCACTCTCATGCAAAAAACTCTTGATGCCCGCCGCCAACTCCTGAGGGTACTCCAGCAGAAACGCGTGGGAACTGTCTTCGACCAGGCCCACTTCCACATCTGGCAACAACTCGCTCAGCGCCTGGGCAGCTTCGGCCGGCACCAACGCGTCGCTGCCGGCGAACAGGTGCAACTGAGGGCCGGCAAATGCCTGAAGCGCTTCGCGGGTGTCCAGCTGGGCCAGCACTTCCAGGCCGGTCGCGAGGTAAAGCGGGTCGGTGTCCGGTACACCCACACCGAGCTGGCGCAGGAGGGTGCGCGGTTGCAAGGCACCGTCGCTGCACAGGCTGCGAAAACGCTTGAGGGTCACGGCGGTATGGCTGCGACACCCATCCAGGAAGGTGCCGAAGGTGTCTTGCGCCATGCCGTGGGGCCAATCCCCCCGGGCCACGAAGCTGGGGTTGCTGGCCAGCGTCAGCAGGCCGCAGCAATGGTCGCCGCGCTTGTGCGCCAAGGCGCTGGCAAGCATGCCGCCGAATGACCAGCCGCCCAGCCACACATCGTTGGGCAGCTTGCGGTCCAGGTGCTCGACCCAGCCCTGCACATCCGCGTGGTCAAGCTCCGGCAGTGGCATCAGGGTGATCTGCAGGCGGGCGTCCTGCGCACGCAGGCTGGCGGCGAGCGGCTCCAGGGCCGCGGTACCCAACCCCCAACCCGGCAACAATACAATTCGGTTACGCATCGGCGCGCTCCAGTTGTGGATAACACTCTGCCAATGCATTCAACAATAGCTGCACCTGCGCAGGCGTGTGCGCAGCGCTCAGTGTTACCCGCAGGCGTGCGCTACCAGCCGGCACGGTGGGCGGGCGAATGGCGGTTACCAGCAGGCCGCGCTCGCGCAACATGGCCGACAGGCGAAGTGCCCGCGCACTGTCACCGATCAGGATCGGCTGGATCGGTGTGGGGCTGTCCATCAGTTGCAGGCCGATCTGGCGTGCCCCCTCACGGAACTGGCCGATCAAGGCGTTCAGTTGTTCACGGCGCCAGGTTTCGGTGCGCAACAGCTCAAGGCTCTTGAGCGTGGCGCAGGCCAAGGCCGGGGGCTGGCTGGTGGTGTAGATGTATGGGCGGGCGAACTGCACCAGCGTGTCGATCAACGCGTCACTGCCGGCCACAAAGGCGCCAGCGGTGCCGCAGGCCTTGCCCAAGGTACCGATCAGCACCGGCACATCCTCCACGCCCAGGCCAAAATGTTCCACCACGCCACCGCCGCCTGCGCCAAGGGTACCCAGCCCATGGGCATCGTCCACCATCAGCCAGGCATCACGGGCGCGGGCAGCACGGGCCAGGCCAGGCAGGTCGGCCACATCGCCATCCATGCTGAACACGCCGTCGGTCACCACCAGGGTGTTACCTGCCGCTTTCTCCAGGCGGGTGGCCAGGCTGGCAGGGTCGTTGTGCAGGTAACGGCTGAAGCGGGCACCACTGAGCATGCCGCCATCGAGCAGCGAGGCATGGTTAAGGCGGTCCTGCAGCACCGTATCGCCCTTGCCCACCAAGGCCGTGATGGCGCCCAGGTTGGCCATGTAGCCGGTGGAAAACAGCAACGCCCTGGGGCGGCCGGTCAGTTCGGCCAGGGCCTCCTCGACCTGGTGGTGGGCGGTGGTATGCCCCACCACCAGGTGAGAGGCGCCGCCGCCCACGCCCCAGCGCTCTGCACCCGCCTGCCACGCCGCAATCACCTGTGGGTGATTGGCCAGGCCCAGGTAGTCATTGCTGCAAAAGGCCAGCAACTGCTGGCCATCGACCACCACCTGCGGCCCCTGAGGGCTGCCCAGCAGTGGCCGTTGCCGGTACAGGTCTGCCGCGCGCCGTTCGGCCAGACGCGTTGCCAGGTCGAACGCCATGTCAGGCCGATGCTGCGTCGTAGAACATCTCGCTGCTGCGCTGCTCCACCAGCGCCTGTTCGATGGCGGCCTGGTGAACTTCGTCGGCATGCTCTTCACGGGCTTCGGGCTTGATGCCCAGTCGTGCGAACAGCTGCATGTCCTTGTCAGCCTGCGGGTTGGCAGTGGTCAGCAGTTTCTCGCCATAGAAGATGGAGTTGGCACCAGCCATGAAGGCCAGGGCCTGCATCTGCTCGTTCATCTGTTCGCGCCCGGCGGAAAGGCGCACGTGGGACTTGGGCATCAGGATACGGGCTACGGCCAGCATGCGAATGAAGTCGAAGGGGTCCACGTCTTCTTCTTCGGCCAGCGGCGTGCCAGCCACCTTCACCAACATGTTGATCGGCACCGACTCGGGGTGTTCAGGCAGGTTGGCCAGCTGAATCAGCAGGCCGGCGCGGTCGTCCAGCGACTCGCCCATGCCCAGAATGCCACCGGAACAGATCTTCATGCCGGCATCGCGCACGTAGGCCAGGGTCTCCAGGCGCTCACCATAGGTACGGGTGGTGATGATGCTGCCGTAGAACTCCGGGGACGTGTCGAGGTTATGGTTGTAGTAGTCCAGCCCGGCCTGGGCCAGTGCCTGGGTTTGCTCCTGGTCAAGTTTGCCCAGGGTCATGCAGGTTTCCAGGCCCATGGCTTTCACCCCTTTGACCATCTCCAGCACGTAGGGCATGTCCTTGGCAGAGGGGTGTTTCCAGGCGGCGCCCATGCAGAAGCGCGTCGAACCGATGGCCTTGGCGCGGGCAGCTTCCTCCAGCACCTTCTGCACTTCCATCAGCTTCTGTTTTTCCAGCCCGGTGTTGTAGTGCCCGGACTGTGGGCAATATTTGCAATCCTCCGGGCAAGCGCCGGTCTTGATCGACAGCAGCGTGGAAACCTGCACGCGATTGGGGTCGAAATGCGCGCGGTGCACGGTCTGCGCCTGGAACAGCAAATCATTGAAAGGCTGCTGGAACAGCGCCCGGACCTCGGCCAGGGACCAGTCGTGACGTGTTGTTGCAGTTGTGCTGGCGCTCATCGGCGTTTCCTTGTTTAGGCTGTAGCTGGTGCCGGGACAAGAACGCCCGCCAGCGGATCACGGATAGCTCGCATAGTCATGGAAGGCCTATGAACTGTCAACCACGCATCAGAAGACTGGTTTACAAGTGGTTATTTAATAATCAAACATGCCTGCTGTGCGATGGCCCGGCGCGGCAGGCTTATCCGCTGTGCATGGCGTGTGAGCAACAGCTGCCCTGGCTGGGGGACCACTGCCTGCGCTGCGCGCTGCCGTTGCCCATGGCCGGCATGACCTGCGGCCAGTGCAGCCGTAGGCCTCCTGCCTTCGATCAAGTCGTAGCGCCGTGGGCCTTCGGCTTTCCGATCGACACCCTGATCAGCCGCTTCAAGCACAACCGCCAGTGGCCCATGGGGCGCCTGATGGCCGAGCAGCTGGGGCAGGCTCTGCTGCATCAGTTTGCAGAGGGGCTGCCGCGCCCACACCTGTTGCTGCCAGTGCCCCTGGCCAGGCGCCGGCTGCGTGAGCGAGGTTTCAACCAGGCGGCGATGCTGGCGCGTTGGCTGTCGGCGCAGCTGTCGGTGCGCTGCGACGAGCGCTTGCTCACCCGCACCCGTCACACCCCCGCCCAGCAGCAGCTGGACGCCAAGGCCAGGTGGCGCAATCTGCGCCAGGTGTTCTGCCTGTCGGGTGAGGTGCGGGGCTTGCATGTGGCAATCATCGATGACGTGATGACCACCGGGGCCACCGCCCAGGCCATTGCCCAGGTGTTGCGCAAGGCCGGCGCGCAGCGTGTCGATGTATATTGCCTGGCACGCACCCCAAAACCTGGGTATGCATGATCAACCGTGGACCGCCCATGCCCCTGCCAACATCGCTCACCCAGCACATTGCCCACCGCCCGCAGCGTATCGCGCTGCTGCAGCATGTTGCCGAACAGGGCTCCATCACCCGCGCCGCCAAGGCGGCCGGTATCAGCTACAAGGCCGCCTGGGACGCCATCGACGAGCTCAACAACCTGGCCAGCAGGCCGTTGGTGGAGCGTAGTACCGGCGGCCGCGGCGGGGGCGGTGCCAGGTTGTCTGCAGAAGGCGAGCGGGTACTGCGCCTGTACCAACGGCTGCAGGCGCTGCAAGCGCAAATACTCGAGGCCGCTGAAGAATCCAGCGACCTCGGCCTGCTCGGTCGCCTGATGTTGCGCACCAGTGCGCGCAACCAGTTACAGGGCCAGGTCAGCGGGCTGCGCCGCGAGGGCCGACACGACCGGGTCAGCCTGGCCTTGGGCGGGGGGCTGGAAATCGACGCACTCATTACCCATGACAGCACTGAGCGGCTGGAGTTGACGCTGGGCGCGGTGGTGGTAGCACTGTTGAAGGCCGGCTGGGTGAAGCTGCTGGCGCGGGCGCAAGAAGCGGAGCCTGGCAGCAATTGCTTGAATGCCACCGTGGAAGAAGTACTGGCAGAAGGTGACGGGCCCAGCGAGGTCCGGCTGGCACTGGGGAATGGGCAAACACTGTGTGCCATTGCCGAGGCTGACTGGTTGGCCGAGCAGCAGGTGCAGGCTGGCAGCGCGGTACGGGTGCAGTTTCACCCATCCTATGTGTTGATCGGGATTGCGGCATAGCTGGGCGGGCCTTGTTCAACCTGTGGGCGCAGTTTCAGCCGCGAACAGGCCGGCACCCGTAGAACGCGTTACCATGCCGTATCGTTCACCCCCGGAGTCACCATGTCTCACCCCTTCGCTACCCTGACACCCGACCTGGTGCTGGACGCCGTCGAAAGCCTCGGCTTTCTGAGCGACGCCCGCGTGCTGGCACTCAACAGCTACGAGAACCGTGTGTATCAGGTGGGCATCGAGGGTGAACAACCTCTGATCGCCAAGTTCTACCGCCCCGGGCGCTGGAGCAATGAGGCCATCCTCGAAGAACATGGCTTTACCGCAGAGCTTGCCGAACATGAGGTGCCGGTCGTGGCGCCACTTCAGCACGCAGGCCGTACGCTGTTCGAACACCAGGGCTTTCGCTTTGCCCTGTTCCCGCGCCGCGGTGGCCACGCGCCAGAGCCGGGCAACGCGGACCAGCTTTACCGCTTGGGCCAATTGCTGGGCCGGCTGCATGCGGTCAGCGCCACCAGACCCTTCGAACACCGCGAAGCGCTGGCTGTGGACAACTTCGGCCATGCCTCGCTCGAAACCCTGCTGCAAGGCGGTTTTGTCCCGAAAGAGCTGCTACCCGCCTTCGAGTCCGTAGCCCGTGACGTGCTCAAGCGGGTCGAAGACATCTATGCCCGCACCTCGCACTCGCTCATTCGTCTGCACGGCGACCTGCACCCCGGCAACCTGATGCACCGGGACGAGGTGTACCACGTGGTCGACCTGGACGACTGCCGCATGGGGCCGGCAGTGCAGGACCTGTGGATGATGTTGGCGGGCAGCCGCGAGGAACGTCTGGGGCAACTGGCCGAACTCATCGATGGCTACAACGAATTCCATGACTTCGCGCCCCGCGAACTGGCACTGATCGAACCCTTGCGGGCGCTGCGCCAACTGCACTACAGCGCCTGGCTGGCACGGCGCTGGGATGACCCGGCGTTCCCGCTCAGCTTCCCCTGGTTCGGCCAGCCCCGTTATTGGGGCGACCAGGTACTCGCGCTGCGCGAGCAAATGGCAGCGCTGGATGAAGCCGCCCTGAAATTGTTCTAGAAGCAGGGCCTGGGCTGTCTACAATACGCACTGTTTTATTAGTGACCTGAGCAAGGACTCTGCATGCACGCTGCAAACCCGCGTCGCGGGTATCTGTTGGGCCTCAGTGCCTACATCATCTGGGGCCTGTTCCCCCTCTACTTCAAGGCCATCCAGAGCGTGCCGGCGGTGGAGATCATCGTCCACCGGGTGCTCTGGTCCGCCCTGTTCGGCTCGTTGCTGCTGCTGGTATGGAAGCACCCAGGCTGGTGGCAAGCGCTGCGGCAAAACCCACGCAGGCTTGCCATTCTGGCCTTGAGTGGCACGTTGATCGCGGCCAATTGGCTGACCTACGTGTGGTCGGTGAACAACGGCCGCATGCTTGAGGCCAGCCTGGGCTACTACATCAACCCGTTGATCAATGTGCTGCTCGGCATGCTCATTCTGGGCGAGCGTTTGCGGCGCCTGCAGTGGCTGGCCGTGGCCATGGCAGCATTGGGCGTGGCACAGCAGGTGTGGCAAGTAGGCAGCCTGCCCTGGGTGTCGCTGGCGCTGGCACTCACGTTCGGCTTCTATGGGCTCATCCGCAAACAGGCACCCGTTGCGGCCCTGCCTCGGCTGGTGGTGGAAACCTGGATGCTGGTACCACTGGCGCTGGGCTGGCTACTGCTTCACCCCACCGCGATGAGCGCGCAAGGTACGTTCTACACCAGCTCCGAAGCCTTGTGGCTGATGGCAGCCGGCCCGGTTACGCTGGTGCCCCTGGTGTGCTTCAACGCTGCTGCACGGCACCTGCCCTACACTACCCTGGGCTTCCTGCAATACCTGGCGCCCACCCTGGTGCTGCTGCAAGCACTGCTGCTGTTCAACGAACAGTTGTCATCCAGCACATTGGTGGCGTTCATGTTCATCTGGGCAGGCCTGGCGATCTACAGCGTCGATGCCTGGTGGAATCTGCGCAAGCACAGCTGATCAAAAAACGACCTGATCTCTGCAGGCCAAGCCCTACAAGGCCTGCAGAGACATCTCCAGAGGTTATCCACACCCTCGTCCCCGCCGTTTGTGCACAACCCGTCAGTTACTGAGCGTTTTTTGACCAAACCTCTGGAAGGCTTGCAGCAGCAGGGCTGGAGGCGAATAGCCCCAGGTTATCCACAGGGCCTTCCCCGTTAAACCGGGATAACCCCAGGCGCCGATCGGGCATGCCTGCGTATCAGTCCTGCGCCCGAAGCTCCAGCTCGACCATCAGGTCGTCCGCCAGGCTCTCCAGGCGCTGTTGCAATGCATCAAGTGGCACATCCAGTGGCAGTGCCAGCAGCGCATTGGCGTGGAACAGCGGCTCACTGCTCATGGGCGCTGGCCGCACCTCGGTGGTAAAGCGCTCCACATTGACCTTCAACTCGGCCAGCAGGCGGGTAATGTCGCGCACAATCCCAGGCCGATCATTGCCCACCAACTCCATGGCGATAGGTTTGGACGAACTGGCAGCGTCGGCGCCGCTCTGCGCGATCAGCACCCGTATGCCATGGCTCGTAAGCCCCTCCAGGCCCTGCACCAGCGCTTCATAGTGATCTGCAGGCACGGCAACGCGCAGAATGCCGGCAAATTGCCCAGCCATGCGCGACATGCTGCTTTCCAGCCAGTTGCCACGGTGGTCGGCAATGCATTGGGCAATGCGCTCCACCTGCCCGGCCTTGTCGGGGGCAATTACAGTGAGTACAAGATGGTCCACGCGTCGTTCCTCATGTCAGTCTGCGCAAGGCGGCTGGAAACCCCACCGGTTCAGTATAGGCAAGGCGCGGCAACCTGCCGCAGGGCAATTCTGGATACAAATCGTGTACTGTTTTTAGATTTATCTGGAACAATCACACGTTTTCTTGCGAACATACCGCTTCCCAACGTGACCCTGCGCGACCAATGGGTCGCACAAAGGCGCTTTTAGTCTGATGTTGCCCCGTGTGCTGCTTCATGTAGTATCCCGTGGCGCGGACTACAAAACGTCGTGTGGATGTCTGCCGAGGCGCCTGTGAAGCAGGCACGTTGCCTGCCGTTCGTTAGGGCAGGCCGCACCCAGCCGTGTTCGGGCCCGCCCGGGCGCATGCACGGGTGCCGTGTTTGATGAAGCGCTATAGGCTTAATACAGAAGAGCGAAATAGCTGAGCAGAGTGAGGCAAGCAATGACTGGATACGTTCAAGTCGGTGGCCTTCAGGTCGCCAAGGTCCTGCACGACTTCGTGAACAACGAAGCCATCCCCGAGACCGGCATCGTCGCCGAGCAATTCTGGGCAGGTGCAGAAAAGATCATCAATGACCTCGCTCCAAAGAACAAAGCCCTGCTCGCCAAGCGCGACGAGCTGCAAGCCAAGATCGACGCCTGGCACCAGGCACGCACAGGCCAGGCCCACGACGCCGCAGCCTATAAGGCTTTCCTGCAGGAAATCGGTTACCTGCTGCCACAAGCCGACGATTTCCAGGCCACTACACAGAACGTGGACGAAGAAATCGCCCACATGGCCGGGCCACAGTTGGTGGTGCCGGTCATGAACGCCCGCTTCGCCCTGAACGCCGCCAACGCCCGTTGGGGGTCGCTGTACGATGCCCTCTATGGCACAGATGCCATCAGTGACGAAGGCGGCGCTGAAAAAGGTCAGGGCTACAACAAGGTGCGCGGCGACAAGGTCATCGCCTTCGCGCGCGCCTTCCTGGACGAAGCAGCGCCACTGGCGGCCGGCTCACACGTAGACTCCACCGCCTACCGTATCGAGGACGGCAAGCTGGTAGTCGCCTTGAAAGGCGGCAGCAACAGCGGCCTGCGCAACGACGCACAACTGGTCGGCTTCCATGGCGACGCCGCCGCCCCCACTGCCGTGCTGCTCAAGCACAACGGCCTGCATTTCGAAATCCAGATCGACGCCAGCACGCCAGTTGGCAGCACGGATGCGGCCGGTGTCAAAGACATCCTGATGGAATCGGCACTGACCACCATCATGGACTGCGAAGACTCCGTCGCCGCCGTGGACGCCGATGACAAGGTCATCGTCTACCGCAATTGGCTGGGCCTGATGAAAGGTGACCTGGCCGAAAGCGTCAGCAAGGGGGGCAAAACCTTCACCCGCACCATGAACCCGGATCGCGAGTACGCAACCCCCAACGGCGGCAGCGTGACCCTGCATGGCCGTTCGCTGTTGTTCGTACGCAACGTGGGCCACCTGATGACCAACCCGGCCATCCTCGACGCCCAGGGCAACGAGGTGCCAGAGGGCATTCAGGACGGTCTGTTCACCAACCTGATGGCGCTGCACAACCTCAACGGCAACAGCAGCCGCAAGAACACCCGCACCGGCAGCGTGTACATCGTCAAACCGAAGATGCACGGCCCTGAAGAAGTCGCCTTCGCCGCCGAAATCTTCAGCCAGGTCGAAGACCTGCTGGGCATGCCGCGCAACACCGTCAAGGTCGGCATCATGGACGAAGAGCGCCGCACCACGGTCAACCTCAAGTCGTGCATCAAGGCGGCTGCCGAGCGTGTGGTGTTCATCAACACCGGCTTCCTGGACCGCACCGGCGATGAGATCCACACCTCGATGGAGGCCGGCGCAGTGGTGCGCAAGGGCGCCATGAAGAACGAGAAATGGATCGGCGCGTACGAGAACAACAACGTTGACGTGGGCCTGGCCACAGGCCTGCAAGGGCGCGCGCAAATTGGCAAAGGCATGTGGGCCATGCCCGACCTGATGGCCGCCATGCTCGAGCAGAAAATCGCCCACCCACTGGCCGGCGCCAACACCGCCTGGGTGCCCTCGCCTACCGCTGCTACCCTGCACGCCCTGCACTACCACAAGGTGGACGTGCAGGCCCGCCAGCGCGAACTGGCCTCGCGCACCCCGGCTTCGGTCGACGATATCCTGGCCATCCCGCTGGCCGCAGACACTAACTGGTCGGCCGAGGAAATCCGCAACGAGCTGGACAACAATGCCCAAGGTATTCTTGGCTACGTGGTTCGCTGGATCGACCAGGGCGTGGGTTGCTCGAAAGTGCCGGACATCAACAACATCGGCTTGATGGAAGACCGCGCCACCCTGCGCATTTCTGCCCAGTTGCTGGCCAACTGGCTACGCCATGGCGTGGTCAGCCAGGATCAGGTGCTGGAAAGCCTCAAGCGCATGGCCGTGGTCGTCGACAAGCAAAACGCCAACGACCCGCTGTACCGGCCAATGGCGCCCAACTTCGACGATAACGTGGCATTCCAGGCTGCCGTGGAGCTCGTGGTGGAAGGTGGCAAGCAGCCCAACGGCTATACCGAGCCGGTGCTGCACCGCCGTCGCCGGGAGTTCAAGGCCCGTAACGGTCTCAATTGAGTGCTTTGGGGGCTGCTTTGCAGCCCCCATTTTCTACTGCAGCTTAAGCTCCCGCCTCACCAACTCCAGCAGCTTGTCCAGGTCCACCGGCTTCAGCAGAAAGTCCACGACCCCCAAGTGCATCACATCCACCGCTTCTTTGACGTCGGTATCGCCCGATACCACGATGATCGACAGCGAAGCCCGCCCGGAGTCCGGGATCATGCGCACCTTGCGGATCAGCTCCAGGCCATCTTCGGGCTGCATGCGCAGGTCGGTGATCATCAGGGCGATGCGCGGCTCCCAATGCAGCTTCCACAGCGCCTCCTTGGCGCCGTCGGCGGTCATGCAATCGATACCGCGGCTTTTCAGGAAATAACCCAAGGCCTCACTGTTGACGGGGTTGTCATCGACGACCAGCACCACAGGCCGCAACGGCGGGGGTGATGTCACGGCTGCCAATGCCTCGCGCTCCGCGTCGCTCAGGATATCGGTATGCTCGGTCATGGTCGTCTCGTCAAAAAATTTTCGCTTCAGTGGTAAGACCGCAGAACATTCGCCACCCGTTTGGCCTTTCGTCGGATCTTTGACAGGGGCAGCCCATAGACTTACGTCCAATGGGCACCACCGCCCTGCGGCCCGACCATGGAGACTGAAAACAACAAAGCCGGCACCTATATATAGATATATATAGTTCGGCGTAGCGATACGGTCAGGTCGATGAGCAAAAAGGACGCCTACAACCAGGCGGGCAGAACGGCGGTGTTGCAGAACATTCAGGGCACCTTGCAGTTCTTGCAGCGCTTCGCACCGTTCAACCAGATGGAACACAGCCATCTGGCCTATCTGGTGGAACAGTGCCAGCTGCGCTTCTATGCCAGCGGTGAGAGCATCATCAAACCCGCCGACGGCCCGGTGGAGCACTTCTACATCGTCAAACAAGGGCGCGTGGTCGGTGAGCGCCAGCACCGGGTGAAACCTGGCGTCGAAACCACCTTCGAGATCACCAGCGGCGAATGCTTCCCGTTGGCGGCCCTGCTGGGCGAACGGGCCACCCGTACCGAACACCTGGCCGGTGATGACACCTTCTGCCTGCAACTGAACAAGGCAGCGTTCATCCGCGTGTTTTCGATGTCCGGGGTATTCCGCGATTTTGCCTTGCGTGGGGTCAGCAGCCTGCTCGACCAGGTCAACCAGCAAGTGCGCCAGCGTGCCGTGGAAACCTTGGGTACACAATATTCACTGAACACCCCGCTGGGCGAGCTCGCCATGCGCCACCCGGTGGTATGCAGCGCCGATACGCCGCTGCGCGAGGCCGTGCAGCTGATGCACGAGCAGCAGGTGGGCAGCATCGTGGTGGTGGACGAGCAGCGTTACCCAACCGGCATCTTCACCCTGCGCGACCTGCGCCAAGTGGTGGCGGCGGCCGATGCCGACCTGAACGCGCCGATCGAGCGCAACATGACCGCCAAGCCGTTCTACCTGAGCCCACAGGCCAGCGCCTTCGACGCCGCCATGGCCATGACCGAGCGGCATATCGCCCATGTGTGCCTGGTGCACAACCAGCGGCTGTGTGGTGTGGTGTCGGAGCGCGACCTGTTCTCGCTGCAACGGGTCGACCTGGTGCACCTGGCCCGCACCATTCGCCATGCCCCGCGCCTGGAAAGCCTGGTTTCGCTGCGTGGCGAAATCAGCCAGTTGGTGGAGCGTATGCTGGCACACGGCGCTTCGTCCACGCAGATTACCCAGATCATCACCCTGCTCAACGACCATACCGTGTGCCGGGTGATCGAGCTGGCACTGGCCGAGCGTGGCGACCCCGGGGTCGCCTTCAGCTGGCTGTGCTTCGGCAGCGAGGGCCGCCGCGAGCAGACACTGCACACCGACCAGGACAACGGCATCCTGTTCGAAGCTGCCGACAGCGCTGCCGCCGACGCCATCCGTGCCCGCCTGCTGCCATTGGCGCAGTACATCAACCAGTGCCTGGCCCAGTGCGGTTTCACCTTGTGCAAAGGCAACGTAATGGCCGGCAACCCCGAATTGTGCCTGTCACGCAGCGAATGGGCACGGCGCTTTGCGGGGTTCGTGCGTGAGGCCAGCCCGGAAAACCTGCTGGGCTCAAGCATCTATTTCGACCTGCGCGTGGTGTGGGGCGACGAACAGGGCTGCGAGCAACTGCGCCAGGGCTTGCTGGAGCAGGTGGCCGACAACCGCATCTTCCAGCGCATGCTGGCAGACAATGCACTGCGCCAGCGCCCGCCCGTTGGCCGTTTGCGTGATTTCGTGCTGACCCGCCAGGGCAATGACAAGGCCGCCACCCTCGACCTCAAGGTGCAGGGCCTCACCCCCTTCGTCGACGGTGCCCGGCTGCTGGCGCTGGCCAATGGCGTAGGGGCGTGCAATACCCTCGAGCGGATTCGCCAACTGGTGGCCAAGGGGATCATCGAGCCACTGGACGGCGCGGCCTATGAGGAGGCCTACCACTTCATCCAGCAAACCCGCATGCAGCAACACCAGCGGCAGGCGCGGGACAACCTGGCGTACTCCAACCGCCTGGACCCGGACAGCCTGAACCACCTGGACCGGCGCATTTTGCGCGAGTCCCTGCGCCAGGCCCAGCGCCTGCAAAGCAGCCTGGCGTTGCGGTACCAGCTGTGAGCCTGTTTACCTGGCTCCGCCCCAGTGCGACACCGCAGCTGCCCCCCCTGGCCCGCCAGCGCCTGGCCCGGTTGCCCAAGCCTGCGGCACTGGGGGTATGCACCCTGCGCGAACAGCGCTGGGTAGTGCTGGACCTGGAAACCAGCGGCCTGAATACCCACCGCGACCAAGTGCTGTCGATTGGTGCGGTTGCCATCGAAGACGGCGCGCTGGACTTCGCGCAGCAGTTCGAGCGCACCCTGCACCGGCCCGAGCAGAAGACCAACGCCAGCGTGCTGATCCATGGCTTGGGCCCCGATGCCCTCGCGGCAGGCTGCGACCCGGCCGAAGCCTTGCTCGACCTGCTGGAATTTATCGGCGACAGCCCGGTGCTGGCGTTTCATGCCCCCTTCGACCAGCGCATGCTGGCGCGAGCGCTCAAACAGAGCCTGGGCCACCGCCTGCAGGTGCCCTTCCTGGACGTGGCAGAAATTGCCCCGATGCTCAACCCTGACACGGTGCTGCGCGAAGCCGGGCTGGACGACTGGGTAGCGCGCTTTGGCCTGCAGGTGCAGGAGCGCCATCATGCCAGTGCCGACGCCCAGGTGACGGCGGAGCTGGCCCTGATCCTGTTCAGCCAGGCCAGGCGCCAGCAACTGGACAGCCCGCTGCAGCTGGAACAACGGCTGCGCGGCTGGCGCCGGCGCAATACTCATACCCACGGTCTATAGCGCCTGCGAATCCCAAGAGGCGTCACCGTAGCTGGGCCTGGGGGGAGTAACTGTCTTCCACAAAGCCTCAAAGTTGGCGCAATCACTGTGGGAGCGGGTTTACCCGCGAACACCGGCGAAGCCGGTGCCATGCACCGCGCTGTCTGTTTCGCGGGTAAACCCGCTCCCACAGGATGGCGGTTCACCCGCAAGGGCGCCTGATCAGGCGGAAGCGCCCAACTGGCCTTGGCGACGCAGCGGGGCTGCGGGGCATTGGCGGCTGAAGGACCAGACAAAGAAGGTCACCAACGAGACAGACAGCAGAATCAGACTCCCACAGAGGCACCCACACTTCATAGTCAGAAAAATTGCGCAATCTTTGTGTGTGAAACTGTCTTCCATAAGATCTCAAAGCTGGCGCAATCACTGTGGGAGCTATTGTCTTCCACAGGCTCTTGGGTTGCCTGTGATTGGAACCCGCCACGCGCGCCTACGACCAAATGACGAGCCGCCCCCTGCCAACGATGCATTCGCCCCCCTGCGCGGGCTTCATACCATCGCTGCATCGCCTGTCGCTGGACAGGCATCGACCCGCAGAGGCTCAGCATGATCTACGCACAACCCGGAACCCCAGGCGCCGTCGTGTCCTTCAAGCCACGCTATGGCAACTTCATCAACGGCGAGTTCGTTGCGCCGGTGGCTGGGCAGTACTTCACCAACAGCTCGCCCGTCAACGGCCAGCCCATCGCCGAATTCCCGCGCTCCACGGCCGCAGACGTGGACAAGGCCCTGGACGCTGCCCACGCTGCAGCCGATGCATGGGGTAGAACCTCGGTGCAGGACCGTGCCCTGGTACTGCTCAAGATCGCCGACCGCATCGAGCAGAACCTGGAGCTGCTGGCGGTGACCGAGACCTGGGACAACGGCAAGGCTGTGCGCGAAACCCTCAATGCCGACGTGCCCTTGGCGGCAGATCACTTCCGCTACTTCGCCGGCTGCATCCGCGCCCAGGAGGGTGGAGCGGCCGAGATCAACGAAGGCACAGTCGCCTACCACTTCCATGAGCCCCTGGGCGTGGTGGGCCAGATCATCCCCTGGAATTTCCCGCTGCTGATGGCTGCCTGGAAACTGGCTCCGGCGCTGGCTGCCGGCAACTGCGTGGTACTCAAGCCGGCCGAGCAGACGCCGTTGTCGATTACCGTGTTCGCCGAGCTGATCGCCGACCTGCTGCCGGCAGGGGTGCTCAACATCGTGCAAGGCTTCGGCCGCGAGGCAGGGGAGGCGCTGGCCACCAGCAAGCGCATCGCCAAGATCGCCTTCACCGGCTCCACCCCGGTGGGTTCGCACATCATGAAGTGCGCTGCCGACAACATCATCCCCTCTACCGTGGAGCTGGGCGGCAAGTCACCCAACGTGTTCTTCGAAGACATCATGCAGGCCGAGCCTGCGTTCATCGAAAAAGCCGCAGAAGGCCTGGTACTGGCGTTCTTCAACCAGGGTGAGGTGTGCACCTGCCCCTCACGTGCGCTGATCCAGGAATCGATCTACGAACCCTTCATGGCCGAGGTCATGAAGAAGATCGCCAAGATCACCCGTGGCAACCCGCTGGACACCGACACCATGGTGGGCGCCCAGGCATCGGAGCAGCAGTACGACAAGATCCTCTCCTACCTGCAGATCGCCCAGGACGAGGGTGCGCAGTTGCTCACCGGTGGCAGCGCGGAGCGGCTGCAGGGGGACCTGGCAAGCGGCTACTACATCCAGCCGACCCTGCTCAAGGGCGATAACAAGATGCGCGTGTTCCAGGAGGAAATCTTCGGCCCGGTGGTGGGTGTAACCACCTTCAAGGACGAGGCCGAAGCCTTGGCCATCGCCAATGACAGCGAATTCGGCCTGGGCGCCGGTGTGTGGACCCGCGATATCAACCGCGCCTACCGCATGGGCCGGGGCATCAAGGCCGGGCGCGTGTGGACCAACTGCTACCACCTGTACCCGGCCCACGCTGCCTTTGGTGGCTACAAGAAGTCTGGCGTGGGGCGTGAAACCCACAAGATGATGCTCGACCACTACCAGCAGACCAAGAACCTGCTGGTGAGCTACGACATCAACCCGTTGGGCTTCTTCTGAAGTAGTGCCGCCTGTCCCTGCCGGGGGAAAGTTCGTTCCAAAGTAGCATTTGGCCGTGACGCCCCCCGTGCATTAATGCCTTTACCGGAATCGCCCGGCACAAGAAGAGGACCTGCCCATGTGGACCCGACCCGCCTATACCGACTTGCGCATCGGCTTTGAAGTGACGATGTATTTCGCCAACCGTTGAGGCATCAGGCACCGGCCGCCACGACGGCGGCCGGCGCCGGCCACACGCCTGGTTGGCACTTTGGTCTGGTTGCTTTCGCTGGGGGATGCATTACGCTGGCGGCTACCTTCCAGAACAATAAGAACAGGCTTGCCCATGAGCCAGAGTTTCAGCCCGCTTCGCAAGTTCGTCTCGCCTGAAATCATCTTCGGTGCCGGTTGCCGGCACAACGTGGCCAATTACGCCAAAACCTTCGGCGCGCGCAAGGTACTGGTGGTCAGTGACCCCGGCGTGATCGCTGCCGGTTGGGTCGCGGACGTCGAGGCCAGCCTGCAGGCGCAGGGCATCGACTATTGCCTGTACAGCGCGGTATCGCCCAACCCCCGGGTTGAAGAGGTGATGCTCGGCGCCGATCTCTACCGCGAGCACCACTGCGATGTGATCGTTGCGGTGGGTGGGGGCAGCCCCATGGACTGCGGCAAGGCCATCGGCATCGTGGTCGCCCATGGCCGCAGCATTCTCGAGTTCGAAGGGGTGGACATGATCCGCGTGCCCAGCCCGCCGCTGATCCTCATCCCGACCACTGCCGGTACATCGGCGGATGTGTCGCAGTTCGTGATCATCTCCAACCAGCAGGAGCGCATGAAGTTCTCCATCGTCAGTAAGGCGGTGGTGCCCGATGTGTCGCTGATCGACCCGCAGACCACCTTGAGCATGGACCCCTTCCTGTCGGCCTGTACCGGCATCGACGCGCTGGTGCACGCCATCGAGGCGTTCGTTTCCACGGGGCACGGCCCGCTGACCGACCCCCATGCCCTGGAAGCCATGCGCCTGATCAATGGCAACCTGGTGGAGATGATCGCCAACCCCCGCGACATTGGCCTGCGCGAGAAAGTGATGCTGGGCAGCATGCAGGCGGGGCTGGCGTTTTCCAATGCCATCCTGGGTGCGGTGCACGCCATGTCACACAGCCTGGGCGGCTTTCTCGACCTGCCTCATGGGTTGTGCAATGCCGTGCTGGTCGAGCATGTGGTGGCATTCAACT
Source organism: Pseudomonas sp. S36 (assembly GCF_016647875.1). Taxonomy (NCBI): domain Bacteria; kingdom Pseudomonadati; phylum Pseudomonadota; class Gammaproteobacteria; order Pseudomonadales; family Pseudomonadaceae; genus Pseudomonas; species Pseudomonas sp. S36. The sequence goes on from NZ_JACVVG010000013.1 coordinate 94,538, forward strand.
ACAGCTCGGCGCCGGAGCGGTTCAAGGTGATTGCCGAGGTGATGGGCATCGACTGCCGGGGCTTGAACCACCGGCAGATCTGCGCGCGCCTGGTGGAGCACCTGATCGCCCTCAAGCACGCCATGGGCTTCCATGAAACCCTGGGCCTGCACGGTGTGCGTACCAGCGACATACCGTTTTTGTCCCAGCATGCCATGGGCGACCCGTGCATTCTTACCAACCCCCGCGCGTCCAGCCAGCGGGACGTGGAGGTCGTGTATGGCGAGGCCCTCTGAGGAGCAGCAGCGGGCGCTGGCCGGGTTGCTGGGCCTGGGTGACCACTCGGCGCGCAAGAGCCATTACCCCGAGCTGGCCGCCCGGCTGGATGAACTGGAGGCAGAGCGAAACCGCTATAAGTGGCTGTTTGAAAACGCAGTTCATGGCATTTTCCAGGCCAGCCTGGAAGACGGGATGCGCGCCGCCAACCCGGCGCTGGCGCGCATGCTGGGGTATGACGACCCGCAGGCTGTGCTGTTCAGCCTGAAGGACCTCGCCGCCAACCTGTTCGTCGGCGGCGCTCAGGAGCTGCAGGCGATTACCGCCACCCTGGCCCGCGAGCACAGCCTGCATGGCTACGAAACCCGCCTGCGGCGCCGGGACGGTAGCCCTGTCGATGTGCTGATGAACCTGCTGCTCAAGCCCGGCCAGCAAGCCTTGGTCGAGGGGTTCGTGGCCGATATCACCGAGCGCAAGCTGGCCCAGCAACACCTGCAGCAGCTCAATGACCAGCTTGAGCAGCGGGTAGCCGCCCGCACCGACGAGCTGCTGGAGGCCAACCGCAACCTGCAGCAGCAGATTGCCGAGCGCAAGCAGATTGCCCGGGCGCTGCGTGATGCCAGGGACGCCGCGCAAACCGCCAACCGCAGCAAGGACAAGTACCTGGCTGCCGCCAGCCATGACCTGCTGCAACCGCTGAATGCCGCCCGGCTGCTCATCTCGACCCTGCGCGAGCGGCAGCTGCCCCAAGCCGAGCAGGTGCTGGTGGAGCGTACCCACCAGGCCCTCGAAGGCGCCGAGGATTTGCTTACCGACCTGCTGGACATTTCCCGCCTGGACCAGGCGGCGGTGAAGCCGGACATTGCCGTGTATCACCTGGAGGCGCTGTTCGCGCCGCTGGTGTCGGAGTTCCGCTCGGTGGCCGATGCAGCGGGCATCCCGTTGCGTGCCCGGTTCGGGCAACATGCCGTCAGCACCGACCTGCGGCTGATGACCCGTATCTTGCGCAACTTGCTCAGCAACGCGTTCCGCTATACCGCCGAGGGCCGAGTATTGCTGGGGGCAAGGCGCCGCGGGCGGTACCTGCGGCTGGAAGTCTGGGACACCGGGCGGGGCATCGCCGAAGATCGCCTGGGGGCCATCTTCCTTGAGTTCAACCAGCTGGATGTGGGCCGCGCTGCGGACCGCAAGGGTGTGGGCCTGGGGTTGGCCATCGTCGAGCGCATCGCCAAGATCCTCGGCCATTCGGTACAGGTGCGCTCCTGGCCGGGGCGGGGCTCGGTGTTCAGCATCGAGGTGCCATTGGCCGATGCACTGCCAGTGGAGGTTCGCCCCTGCCAGGTGCTGTCGATGGCGGGGGACCCGCTGCCGGGGCGGCGCCTGCTGGTGCTGGATAATGAAGCGAGCATTCTGCAAAGCATGGGCGCGTTGCTGGGCCAATGGGGGTGCGAAGTGGTCACCGCCACCGACCAGCAGGCTGCCTTGCTGGCCTTGCAGGGCCAGGCGCCTGAATTGATTCTGGCCGACTACCACCTTGACCATGGTGTGCTGGGCTGCGATGTGGCTTGCGGGCTGCGGGCGCATTTCGCCCAGCACATCCCTACGGTAGTCATCACGGCAGACCGCAGCGACTCATGCCGCCGGGCGCTGCAGGCGCTGGGCATGCCGATACTCAACAAACCGGTCAAGCCGGGCAAGTTACGGGCGGTGTTGAGCCAATTGCTGGCCTGACGCCATCTGGCTGACAACATCCGGGCATTGTCAGGGAATTTTAAGGTTGGCATGGATATCTCATGTAAAGCGGGCACGGCGCAGCCGGGTTGACCTTGCAGCTGCTCGCAGCTGAACAAGAACAATAGGGGGCTAACATGAGTTGTCTGATATGCGCGGGGCAGGCCGAGTCCATAGAATGCAGCAGTGGCTGGGAGCAGCGCCAATGTGCGGTGTGCGGGTGTTACCGAATGTCCCAGGACCTGATACTGGCAATGATGGAAGAAGGGCAGATATTCGATACCGTGCGTATGCGCGAGTGGCTGATGGCCAACCGAAGCCTGGTGCCCGTGCCCTGTATCGATCACCCCCAGGCCATTCTGATGCCGTGATGGCGTGTGCAGGCAAGCCATTAAGGCTTGCCTGGCGTCGCTTTAAAGGATTGGCTTGCCGCCAGTGACGGCATAGCGCGAGCCGCTGATGTAGCTGGCCTCGTCAGACCCCAGGAGGACGTAGATAGGGGCCACCTCCACCGGCTGGCCCGGGCGACCCATGGGGTAGCCAGAGCCGAAGTTTCTAACAGCCTCATCGGGCATGGTGGCGGGGATCAAGGGAGTCCAGATGGGGCCCGGTGCCACGCTGTTCACCCGCACGCCGCGCTTGGCGAGCGATTGCGCAAGGCCTGCCGTGAAGTTGGCGATGGCGCCTTTGGTGGCGGCATAGGCCAGCAGCGATGAAGACGGGTCGTCCGAGTTCACCGAGCTGGTGTTGATGATCGAACTGCCCTTGGGCATCGACGGCAGGGCGGCCTTGCAGATGCGGAAAATCGCGGTGATGTTGGTGTCGAAGGTTTTTACCCATTCATCATCGTCGATGTCTTCGAAGGCCTCGTGGGCCATCTGGAACGCTGCGTTGTTCACCAGGATGTCAATGCGCCCGAACTGGGCGACGGTTTGCTCGACGATAGCCCGGCATTGCTGTTTCTGGGCCAGGTCGCCGGGTAGCAGCAGGCACTTGCGCCCGGCTTCTTCCACCCAGCGGGCGGTTTCCTTGGCGTCTTCGTGTTCGTCCAGGTAGGAAATGGCCACGTCGGCCCCTTCGCGCGCATAGGCTATGGCCACTGCACGGCCTATGCCGCTGTCGCCGCCGGTGATCAGGGCCTTCTTGCCCTCCAGCCGGTTATGGCCTTTATAGCTATGCTCGCCGCAATCGGGTACCGGCTCCATCTTGCGCTGGGAGCCTGGCACGGCCTGGGGCTGGGATGGGAAGGGCGGGGTAGGGTATTCGCGCATGGTAGAAGCTCCTGCAGTTGAGAATGCTCATACCTGTTCGAATGGGTAGCGCCGGTTGCGTTGAGTCTGATTGGGCTTGGTACGACGAGCGGCGCAGGGGCGGGTTGCCTGCAGGGCAGTGAAACCCGCTGCGCCGTGGCGCAGCGGGCACGTCGCGGGTCAGGCCTTGCGTACCCTCAATACCCCCCACGCCAGCCCCAGCAGGGCGGCGATGACGGAGGCTGAGAGCACACCCAGCTTCGCGGCCCCGAGCGTTGCCGGCTCGATGAAGGCGAGGTTGGCGATGAAGATCGACATGGTGAACCCGATGCCGGCCAGCAGGCCGATCAAGGTGATGCCGCTCCAGGTGACGCCTGCGGGCAGCGAGCACAACCCCAAGCGCACCATCAGCCAGCTGACACTGACGATGCCGACGGGCTTGCCCACTACCAACGCCAGCATTACTGCCAGCATCACCCCGTGAGGCGCCTGGGCACCCAGGTCTACGCCCCCCACGCTCACCCCGGCATTGGCCAGGGCAAACACTGGCATGATCGCGTAAGCCACCCACGGGTGCAGGGCGCTTTGCACGCGAACCACAGGCGGCAGCAGTTCCCGTTGCGCCAGGCGCAGGTGCTTGAGCGGGCTGAGCAAGTCGCCAGGGGCCTTGCCGGCGTTGCGGGCGCGGCCCACCAGCTCCTGCGTGAAACGTGTCACCGCTTCGAGTGGCGTTTCGCGCATGGGGCGGGCAGTGACCGGGGTCATCAGGCCCAGCACCACGCCGGCGAGCGTTGGGTGGGCACCGGTCATCAGCACACCCACCCAGGTAATGGCGCCCGGGATGACATAGGCGTAGGCGGAGCCGACACCAATGCGCTGCAGCCCTACCACCAGCGCAAGGCCCAGGGCGGCGACCGCGAAACCGCTGTAGTCCAGCCCACCGGAATAGAACACGGCGATGATCAGCACGGCGATGATGTCATCGATGATCGCCAGGGCCAGCAGGAAAACCCGCACGTTGGACGGGATCGACTTGCCGAGCAAGGCCAGTACCCCAACGGCGAATGCGATGTCGGTGGCGGTCGGTACCGCCCAGCCCCGCTGCTCGTCAGCTGCGTGGCCAAAACCCAGGTAAACCAGTGCCGGCACGGCCACCCCGCCAATGGCGGCAACCATCGGCAAGGTTGCCTGGCGCAGGTTGGCCAAGGCGCCTTCATGGATCTCGCGGCGGATCTCCATGCCGACCACCAGGAAGAAAATGGTCATCAGCCCATCGTTTACCCAAAAGTGCAGCGGTTGGGCGTACACCAGCGAACCTACACCCAGGGTTATCGGGGTGTGCCACAGGGCTTCGTAACTGGCAGCAGCAGGTGAGTTGGCCCAGACAAGGGCGGCGATGGCAGCGATCAGCAGGACGACGCCACTGACCGCCTCGATGTGAAGGAAGTGCTCGAAACGGGCGAGGGCACGTTCGGCCAGTTGCTGGGCTCGGGGCAGTTGGGTGTTATGCATAGGCGCAGAAACTCCCGCATGGCGGCCCGACCTGCGTAGTTTTTTAACCTGCATCACTGCACCACGCAGCTAGCACCCAGGCGCGATTGTAGCGGATGTGGGGATAACAGGGGAGGCTAAGCTTGCAAGGTATTTCTGATGCAAGCGTAGATAGATACCGCTGCACCGGCGTGTGATCCAGGCTCCATGAGGGTTTCGCCATGACGGAGCTCACCATGGATACACTTCCTTTTGCAGATACATCTGTCGATACCTTCATTGCCAGCCGCTTGCCAGCGTGGCTGACCAACGCTACTGCCGAGCAGTTGACGGCGCTGCAACAGGCGCTTGCCGAGCAGCAGCGTGCACGCGAGGCCGTTCAGGCGTTGCTGCGCCAGATTCAGCCACTGGACACCTTCGCCAGTACGCTCCTCAGCGAGGCGCTGGCCAGAAAAGTGCAGCCGCCGCTGGACGTTCGCCTCGCCACCCTACGCCGCGCCGTGCATATCCGTTACCCCTCCAGCGTAGGCTTGGCGCCCGACGGTATTGTCCCCGTTACCTTCGAGCAGAGTTTGCTCGCCTGCGCACTGCACAATTTCACCTTGCATGAAACTGCCGAAACAGCCTGGCTGCAGAACTCGACGTTGCTCGACGCACAGGCCCAGCCGTTCGCCTGGCGGCCCCGGGCATTCGCCGGCCTGTGCCGGTCACTGGATATAGGGGGCGCCTACCAGCAGCATCTCAAGCAGGTGTTGCTGGCGGACAACACCCGCCGTCACCAAACCGAGGCGGTGCTGGAGGAGGGTTGGCGCGCCCGGCTGGTAGCCGCCGCGCACATGGCTTGCGCTCAAGGCAACCTGGATGCGCGAGCAGTTGCGCTTGTGACGAACGCCGTACGTGCATCCAGTGACTCGGCAGGGTGGGCTGCCAACGATGTCCGTTTGCTTGGCCGCCAGATGTGCGGCCTGGTGGTGTTCGAGGAGCATGACGATGCCTCGACACTGCAGCGGATAGTTGCCTGGGTGCCGGATGATCCCGCGGGCGCGATGCATACCTATGCCTCCTGGGCACAGTGGTTCAGTGCGTTGGGCGCACGCTTGCGCGACCCAGGTTACCGAAGGTTCTTCGAGCGCTTCATCAAGGAACAGGACCGCGTGCATTTCAGCCAGGCGTTACAGCGTTTGCTGGGCACCGGAGGCGCGCAGGACGCTATCGAGCTTGATGGGCGCTGGCAGCGTATCGAGGGGCCATTGTGCGCCCACCTGCGCCAAGTGCAGGTAGACACACTGCTGGAGGATGCACAGGCACTGGCCGTACCTACCACCAAGGTCGACAGCGTGGAGCGCGACCGCCGCATGCACTGGCTAAAAGGGGTAGGGCTCGACGCGCTGGGGATCGCGAGCTTTTTCGTCCCGGGGCTGGCCTTGCCCTTGCTGGGGCTGACCGCAGTGCAGTTGGCGGACGAGGTGTACGAAGGCTACCAGGAATGGACGCTGGGCGACCGCGAGGCGGCCTTGGCGCACCTGATGGCAGTGGCCGAAAGCGTTGCGATGATGGCCGGCGGTGCGGCGGCCGAGGCAGTGGCCGTCAAGCTGGCGGCGCGGGTGGCTGCAGTGGACGATCTGGCCCCTGTGCGCCTCTGGAGCGGCGAACTGCGCCTGGCCCGCACCGACCTTCCGGGCTACGCAGAGCCAGAGCAGACACTTGCACACGGGCAGCGGGGCACCCTCCAGGGTCGGTTACATGTGTCTATCTCGAACAAGGCGTACCCGCTGGGCGACGACAACCACGTGCCGACGGTGATCCATCCGTCACGGCCCGACGCGCCAGCCATCACCCTGCACGATAACGGCGCGTCCGGCGTCCGGCATGGCTTGGAACGCCCCCAGGACTGGCAAGGGGCAGGCCTTTTGGTGCGGCGCCTGGGGTCCAACCTGGCGGCAGTGAGTGACGCGTTGGCCAAGCGACTCTTGCGCACGGTGGCCATGAACGAAAACCAGGTGCGCCTGCTGCACCTCGAAGACGCCCCCGCACCTGCGCGGTTGTGTGATGCCGCTCAACGCCATGAGCTGCATGAGTGGTTCCCCAGGCTGCGCGGTGAGGCCTTCGAGGCCCACTGGCAGCACATGCAGGGCACCCCCAGCCGCGCCGCGCAGCCGTTGCATCGCGATTTTCCCACGCTGTCTACCAGGGCTGGGCGCGCGCTGGTGGAGCACGCCAGCGGCAGCCAACTCAGCCAACTACTGGAGCAGCAGCGGGTTCCGCTGGCCATGGCCGAGCAGGCGCGCTGGTTACTGCGTGACGCCCGGCTGGACAGGGCTTGTGCGGGCTTCGAGCAGCCGGCGGCAGTCACGACCGACACTGAGCAGCTGGCCCTGGGCCTGGTAGATGACTTGGCGCCATGGCCGGCTGGGGTACAGGTTCAGGTACGCGACGCTCGGCTGCAGGGTGATGTGCTTGCGCGGGTAGGCAGTGCGACCGCCCTGGAAACGCGCTGCCTGATTCGCACGCCCCAGGGTTACCTGGCCACCGACAGCGAGGGTGTCGCTCGGCCCGGCGCGCTGGCGAGCGATGACCTGTTCCAGGCCTTGCTCTGGCACTTGGATGCTGAACAGCGTCAAGCTGTTGCGGGGGCTGACGCCTCATCTCGCGGCCTTGCCAGCGCCCTGGCGGACCGCGCAAGCGCCGACCGGGATCAGGCAGCCACCTTGTTGGCAATGGCGCCCGTTGCCGGAGGGGTACGCCCGCCCAGGCGGCTGGGCGATGGCCGCCTGGGTTACCCGCTCAGCGGGCGGGCGGAAGGCTCACGCCGCGCCTTGCTGCATGGTTACCAGCAGGTTTTCCCGACGCTGAAGGATGTGGACGTCGAGGCGTATCTTGAAACCGTGCGACTGCGCGGGGACACCCCTTGGGAACACTTGCGGCATCTGCATCAGTGCTTGCTGGACCTGAACGAAAGCCTGGCGGCCTGGCGGCGCGAGGCAACCGCAGCACCGCTGGCGGAGCGTCGTCGGCAGATTGCCCGGCGCATTCGCCACTGCTGGCGGCGCAAGCGCCCGGACGCTGACGGCCAGTACCGCCTGGTCATCGACAGCGAGCGCATCGACAGCTTGCCGGTGCTTGCCGAAGCGATCACCTTCGAGCACGTCAGCCAGGTGTCCATCCGGCGTGCCCACCTACACACCATCACCCCGGGTTTCTTGCAGCGCTTTACCCAGGTACAGGCCCTTGATCTGAGTGAAAACCTGCTGGGCGGTATTCCAGATGGCCTGCAGGCCTTGACCCAACTCATGACGTTGTCACTGGCCCGAAACCAGGTGGTGATCGATGAGGCTGGCCTGGCCAGGCTCGCCGCCTTACAGCGCCTGCGCACGCTCGACCTGTCGTACAACCCCATCGCACTTCTGCCCCCGCTTGGCAGCCTGCTCAACCTGCAGCGTCTGTCGCTGCGCAGCACCGGCCTGACCGAGTTGCCGGTCGAGGTCTACATGCACCCCACCCTTGAAGACATCGACCTGCGCGACAACCGTGTCGAGGACATGAGCCCGACCCTGGCCCATTCCCACAGGCGGCTTGCTGGCTTGAGCCTGCATGACAACGCCATGCCTGATGAACCCCAGCACACCCTGCGCGAAACGTTGGGGGCGCAAGGCACGGCCATGCTGCCTGTGCGCAGGCATGGGCCGGGGGGCCAGGAGTCGCTGGAGCGTTGGCTGGACGGCCTGGATGCCACTCAGCGTGGGGTTCGCGAAATGCACTGGGCCCAGTTGTCACAAGAACCCGGCAGTGATGACCTGATGCGCTTCATCCACGACCTGGGCCGTTCAGCGGATTACGAGTACCAGGGCATGGACTTGCGCAGACGCATCTGGGCGCTCATCGAAGCCTGCGTGGAAAACACCGAGGTGCGCCAGGCCATGTTCCAGCAGGCGGCAGGCCCCCGCACCTGCTCAGACCAGATGCTGTTGATACTGAGCCTGCTCGAAGTCCGTGCACTGGTGGTCACGCGTACCGCCGGTTTGGCAGCGCCCGACATCGGCCCGGCACTGGTGCAGCTTGGCCGTGAGCTGTATCGCCTCGACGAGGTCGACCGGGTGGCCAGCCAGCACATCGAGCAGGCCCGCGCTGCCAACCCGTATGGCCTGCACGATGAAGTGGAAGTCCACCTGGCCTACCGCGCCGCACTGGTCAGGCCACTGGGGCTTCCGGCGCAACCGCGCTACATGTATCACCGATTGTTTTCCAATGTCAGCGAAGCCCAGTTGCAACAGGCGGCCAGCACCATCCTGTCGCAGGAAACCGACACCAAGGTCGCCCAGTCGCTGCTGGAGCGGCCTTTCTGGGTGGATTACCTGCACGCCACCTGCGCCAAACACTTCGAGGTGCTCAACCAGCCCTATCACGACCGACTCGAAGCGCTGCTGGAGCAGACCCAGGCGTCGGCAGAAAAACCCACGCTCGACGCCATTGGCACGCTGGCAGAGGAACGTGCCAGGGCCGAGCGCAAGCTGATGTTGGGGCTGACCTTGCAGTGGGTGATGGGGCATCCCTGGGTCGGCTCTGCCTGAGCCCACGGCTTGGCTCAGTAGGTGTAGCGCAGGGTGGTCATGAAATTGCGCGGTGCACCGTAGATACCCCCAGCGGTAGTGGTGAGGTACTCCTTGTCGAACAGGTTGTTGATATTGACCGTGGCTGACAACGCCGGGGTGAACTGGTAGCGGGTCATCAGGTTGACGATCGCGTAGCTGCTCTGGGTAGTGGCGTAGCTCAGTGCATAGCCGGTCTCGCTCTGCCAGTTCACACCGCCGCCCACGGTCCATTTGTCCAGTTCGCCTGGCAGGCGATAGCTGGTGAACACCTTGACGCTGTTGCGCGGAATCTCGGTAACGATGCGCTCATCGTTCGAGTTGAAACTGACGTTGTACGAGTAGCCCCCCATGACCTGCCAGCCCTCGGCCAGTTCACCGTTGACCTCCAGCTCCACCCCCTCACTGGTGGTACCACTTTCAGCCCGATAGGCCTGGAAGCCGTTGGGCTGCAGCAAGCGGCCATCGGCCACCGCAAGGTTGTCCTGCTCGACGCGGAACACGGCCAGGCTGGCGTTCAGGCGCTTGTCGAAGAAGTCTGCCTTCAAGCCCACCTCGTAGCCGGTGCCCTCTTGGGGATCCAGGGGCGAGCCTTTGACATCGCGCACCTGGTTGCTCTGCGGGTTGAAGATCTGCGTGTAGCTGGCGTAGGCCGTCCAGGTGTCGTTCAGGTCGTAGACCAGCCCGGCATAAGGGATCACTACACCGTTCTCGGTGCGTTCGGTACGTTGGTGGGTGCCACTGTACAGTGCGCTCTTGTTTACCCGATTCCAGTCCACTACCCGCGCGCCGAGGATGAAGCTTGCGGCATCGCTCAGGTGCCAACGGGAGGTCAGGTACGCGGCGTACTGGGTTTCCGTCATGTCGGTGGTGCCGGCCTTGGTGAACACCGGCTTGGGAGAGCGACCCTTCCAGGTGAAGATATTGTCGATGCTATCGTCGTAGCCGGTGCGCGCACTCTGCCAGCCGCCGTAGTTGGAGGTGCCGCGCTCTTCGGTGCGTGACAGGGTCACGCCGCCGATCAACTCATGTTCGCGCCCCAGGAACGGGAAGGCACCGGTCAGATAGGCGTCCAGGCTGTCCTGGGTGGGGGCGGCCTTCCAGCGGGTCGGGTTGATGGTGGCGCCACCGCCTGTGGTTGGGTCGATTTCACCGTCTACATAGGCAATGACGGTGTCATAGGCGTTGCGTGCATGGCTGTACTCCAGCTTGCCGCTCCAGCCGTTTTCAAACTGATGCTCCACGGAGGTGAACAGGGTGCTTTGCTGGCGATCGTAATAGCTCCAGCTCGGCGCGGTATTGAACGAGCGGCTGAAATGTGTTCGCCCACCATCCTCGGTGAACAACGGAAAGCCCGTACGAATGGGGGCATTGCTGTGGCTGACCTGGTGGCTGAAGCCCAGCGTCAGCAGCGTTGAATCGGTGACGTCCAGTTCGGTGATGCCATACAGCGTGGACAGTTCCTGGCTGAAGCGGTCGATCCAGGCATGCTGGTCCCGGTGGTCGGCAACCAGGCGCCCGCGCAGGGTGCCGGCATCGTTCAACGCGCCGCTCACATCCACGCCCAGACCGTAGCGGTCCCAACTGCCGGCTTCGGCAGACAGCTGTACCTGGGGATCAGTAGTGGGCCGCTTGCGGATCAGGTTGATGGTGGCTGACGGGTTGCCCATGCCGCTGATCAACCCGGTAGCGCCGCGTACGATTTCCACCCGGTCGTACATCGCGGTGTTCTGGGTGTAGTTGTCCATGTTGGCCGAGGTGGGGACGCCATCGATTTCGAAATTGCGGATGGCGAAGCCGCGGGACATGTAGACGGTGCTGTCCGCACCCAGGCTCTCCCTGATGACCGTAATGCCGGTAGTGGCATCGAGTGCGTCGGTGAGGGTATCGAGTTTCTGGTCTTCCATGCGCTGGCGGGTGAGCACGGTGATGGACTGGGGGGTCTCCTTGAGTGAAAGGTTCAACCGTGTGGAGCTGCTGGACGATTCGGTCGTATACGAGCCGGAACCCTCGGTGACTGCCCCGGGAGCTTTACCGGAAATACTCAGTGCAGTCAGCTCCAGGGCGGTGTCACCGCCCTCGGCAAGGGGCATCAGCAAGTAGCCGCCGTTGTTGTCGCGCTGCACCTGCAGGCGGGTACCTTGCAGCAAGTGCGTAAGCCCCCCCTGGACGTCGTAGGCGCCTTGCAAGCCGCGAGACTGCAGGCCATCCGTGTATTCGTTGATAAACGACAGGTTGATGCCAGCGCGGTTGGCGAATTGGGCCAGCACGCTGCCCAGTGGCCCTGCCGGGATGTCGAAGCGGGCTGTCTGCTCACTGGCCGACGCAGCAAGCGGCAACGCAGTGGCGGGGGCGACAATCAGGGTGAGCAATGCAAGAGGGATGGCCCTGGCCAAGGGGCTGGCGACGTTAAACGCGCGGCGCATCATGCGTATGTCCTTCATAAATGTGGGCAAAGGTGCGGCCGTACTCGCCGCTTCAATGCATGGCCGGGCGAGAATGAAAATCAGCAACCCTGTTGCTCAAATATTCAGGCCAGGTCAATCCAGGCCCAATACGGGGTCAGGTAGCGCACGCGGATGGGCAGGGCGCCCGCCAGGTTGCCCAACGCTGCATCGCTGTCGTCCAGACGCAATGTCGTGGTTATCCGCAGGCTTGCGGCTGAGGGGGCGCAGCCGAGATAGCCTGGCCGATAGCGGCGTAACTGCTCTATCACCTGGCCCAAAGGCCAGTCAAAGGCCACGAGCATGCCACGGGTCCATGCATCACTGGCCGCCGGTACCAGCGAGGCAGGGCCGCTACCTTTCCGATCAAAGGTCAGCTGATGACCGCTTTCCAGCTGTACTACCTGGGAAGGCGTGTCGAGCGGGCGTACCTCCACTGCGTGTTCGAACACCTGTACTGTGCTGTGGTCGTACTGGCGTGAGACGCTGAACCGGGTACCCAGCGCTCGCACGCTGCCCTCGGCCGTAAGCACCAGCAATGGCCGGTGCGCCGCATCGGGTGCCGTTTCCAGCAGCAGTTCACCCTCGTGCAGGTACACCTTGCGCCAGTGCTCGGTGTAATCGATATCTACGGCGCTCTGGGCGTTGATCACAAGGTGGGTGCCATCGTGCAGCCGCAGGTCCTGTCGCTCGCCCTTGTTGGTACGGTACTGCGCCATGCGGGCGGGCAGCGGTCTGGCCATCAGCGCCCCGGTACCTGCTGCCCCAGCGGCCAGCAGCACACCGAGCAATTTCGCCACTTGCCTGCGCCTTGCCCTGATGGAGGCCAACGTAGGCAGGGCCACATCTGGCGTAAGGCCTGCGCATTGCTGATGCAACCTCTGGACCTGGGCCCAGGCCTGGCGGTGTCGCTCGCTAGCCGCCAGCCAGCGCTGCCACGCGGCGATGGTCGCCGTATCCCCGGGCATGTCTGTCATCTGCACGTACCAGGTGGCGGCTTGCTCCAGCTCGTCGCGCTCAAGCATCGTCGTAATGCTGAGCCAGCAGCATGCAGTGGGTCATGGCCCGGATCACGTGTTTTTTCACCGTCGTCACGGAAACGCCATGGCGCTCTCCCGCTGCGCCGTAAGTCAGCCCTTCGAGCTGAACGGCTAGAAAGATCGCACGGGTTCGCGCGCCCAGGCCATCGAGCATGGCATCCATTGCAGTAAGGGTTTCGATGACCAGCAGGCGTGTTTCCAGTGATGGGGTCTGCGGCTCTGGTAGTAGCGCCAGGGTTTCAAGGTAGGCTTGCTCCACCGCCCGGCGGCGAAAGCGGTCGATCATCAGCCCGCGCGCAATGGCGCTCAGGTAGGTTCTGGGTTCTCGGATATCCGGCACATTTCGCGCAGCCAGCACCCGCACGAAGGTGTCCTGTGCGAGGTCGGCGGCATCGCTGGCATTTCCCAGACGCGCCCGCAGCCAGCCTTTCAGCCAGCTATTGTGGGCCAGGTAGAGCTGATGCATTGAGGAAGAGGAGCTCACTGACATGGCAGAGGTTTTATGAGAATGATTCTCTGTAATGATGGCGAAATGTCCGCCGGAAAACAACCCTGCGCCGACCACCTGTTGCACCGCCAAACATCCTGCGGGTTTGAACTTTCGAAGCGCGGTCATTCTCGAAATATTCAGACATAACTCACGCGAGGCGGCCATGTCGCTCATCCACCCTCAAGCGCGTTTCAAACCCTATGAAGATGCCGCAGGAGGGTGGGGGTCAGCGCGATCAGTAATGGCCATCCTGTGGCGTGAACAGGTCATGGCTTCGGGGTCGCTTGCCTTGGTCAAACAGAACAAACCCAAAGGTTTTGCCTGTGTCAGCTGCGCCTGGGCCAAGCCCGGCGACCCCCATGCCCTTGAGTTCTGCGAGAACGGCGCGAAAGCGACCGCGTGGGAGATCACCCGCCACCGTACCGGCCCTGAGTTCTTTGCCAGCCACACGCTCGCCCAACTGCGAACGTGGAACGACCATGACCTCGAACGCCAGGGTCGGCTCACCCACCCCCTGCACTATGACCCGGTCACCGACCGCTACAAGGTCACCACCTGGGAGCAGGCTTACCGCGAGATCGGTCAACAGCTGCGAGGGCTCACGCCTGACCAGGTGGTGTTCTATGCCTCAGGGCGGGCATCGCTGGAAGCGTCCTTCATGTACCAGTTGTTCGCCCGCGCCTACGGCACCAACAACCTTCCGGACAGTTCCAACATGTGCCATGAAAGCACGTCGGTGGGGCTGCAGGAGAGCATAGGCGTGCCAGTGGGCACTGTGACCCTCACGGACTTTGAACACACCGACTGTATCTTTTTCTTCGGCCAGAACGTGGGCAGCAATAGCCCGCGCATGCTGCACCCGCTGCAGGAGGCCCGCAAGCGTCATGTGCCGATCATCACCTTCAACCCGCTGCGCGAGCGTGGGCTTGAGCGCTTCGTCAACCCGCAGTCACCCAGCGAGATGCTTGGGCCGCAGTCGACAGTCATCAGCACCCAGTATCATCAGGTGAAAATCGGCGGGGACCTGGCGGCGGTGACCGGCATCATCAAGGCGCTGCTGGCCATGGAGCAGGCGGCGCTCGAACAGGGCTTGCCAGGTGTACTCGATCACGCATTCATCGAGGCGCATACCGAGGGTTTTGCGGCTCTTTGCCGGGAAGTGCAGGGCTATGACTGGGACCTGCTGGAGCGTCATTCAGGCATCGGCCGCGCTGCAATGGAAGCGGCGGCGACGGTGTACGCACGCAGTAATAACGTGATGATCGTCTACGGCATGGGCATGACCCAGCATCGCCACGGCGTCGACAATGTGCAAATGCTGGTCAATCTGCTGCTGCTACGGGGCAATATCGGCAAGCCGGGGGCAGGGATATGCCCGGTGCGAGGGCACTCCAACGTACAGGGGCAGCGCACGGTCGGTATTACGGAAGACCCGTCCAAGGTTCCTGCGGACAAGCTGCAGGCATTGTTTGGGGTGCAAGTGCCCCAGCAAAAGGGCATGGCGACGGTTGACTGCTGCGAGGCGCTGCTGGCCGGCCAGGTGAAGGCCTTCATCGGCCTGGGCGGCAACTTTCTGCGGGCCATCCCCGACACCCGGCGCATGGAGGCTGCATGGCAGCACCTGGCATTGAATGTACAGGTGGCCACCAAACTCAACCGCACCCACCTCTTGCCTGGCCAGCAGGGCTGGTTGCTACCTTGCCTTGGGCATATCGAGATCGACCGCCAGGAGGGCAGGGTACAGGCCTACAGCACCGAGGACAGTACCGGTGTGGTGCGGGGCTGGGAAGGCACCACTGAGCCTGCCAGCGAGCACCTGCGCTCTGAAGTTGCGATTATCGCAGGGCTGGCTGAGGCCACGCTAAGCGCAGATCACCGCATACCTTGGGACGAATGGCGGCACGACTATGCCCTGGTACGTACCGCCATCAGCCAGGTCTACCCGGAAATATTCCACGATATGGAAACCCGCATGTGGCAGCAGGGCGGCTTCCACCGCCCGTTGCCGGCGGGTCAGCGTCAGTGGAAAACCCCCTCTGGCAAAGCCCAGTTCGTGGCGCCGCAGCAACTGGAGGCTGATGAAGACGTGCAGGTCAGCCCCCATGCGCACAATGTGCTGCAGTTGATGACGTTGCGCAGCAACGATCAGTTCAACACCACGGTGTACGGCTATGACGACCGCTTTCGCGGGGTGAAGGGCACCCGCAGCGTGCTGTTCATGAACCGCAGCGATTTGGTACGCCTGGGCTTCGCGCCGGGCGACTGGGTGCTGCTGCGCACCGCGGTCGAACCGCAGGTGCTGCGCGAGGCGGGCCCCTTGCAGATCATCGCCTACGACATACCTGAAGGGTGTGCCGGCGCTTACTACCCGGAATGCAATCCGTTGGTGCCGCTCTGGCACCACGCCCAGCGGAGCAAGGTGCCCGCAGCCAAGTCGATACCTGTCACCTTGCACGCCAGCCAGCCGCTGGAAGGTAACCAGACCCAAACGATCCGTGTGACGGACCAAGTGGTGTGAAGACGCTGGGCAAGTGGCCGAAGCGTGCAGCTCCACTTGTCCGGATTTCCACAAGATGGCTGAACGCTATCGGCTCCCCGACCCCTCAAACCTGCAAGGGTGACACCTTGCGGCGAGGGCTGCGCGGCGGCACCCAGGTTGCCTTCTTACGAACACCCTAACCGTCCACAGAGACGACCGGAGTAGCCTTGATGAACAATGACCCCGTAACACCGGCTGCAGGTGCACCGTTGCCGTTCGACCCTGCTTTCGAACAAGTCCCTGAAGATGAAGCGCAAACCAGCCAGGAGCTGCAAGACACGCTACGCCAGATCATGGAGATCACGTTCAAAGACAATGGCCACGCCTACCGCAGCGTGCACGCCAAGGGCCAGGGCCTGCTGCGGGGCACCATCACGGTCGCGCCGGGCCTGCCATCGCACCTCGCCCAGGGCGCCTTCGCCAAACCGGGGCGGTTCGATGCCTACCTGCGGTTCTCCACCAACCCTGGCGATATTCTGGATGACAAGGTGTCCACCCCACGCGGCCTGGCCTTGAAGATGGTCGGTGTGGACGGGCCACGCTTGCCCGGCAGTGAGGGTGAAACCACCCAGGATTTCGTGATGCAGAACGCAAAGGCGTTCACTGCTGCGACCCCCAAGGCCTTCCTGAAAACCCTCAAGATGCTGGCCAAGACAACCGATAAGGCGCCCGGTACCAAGAAAGCCCTCTCTGCCGTGCTGCGCGGTGCCGAGAAAGTTGTGGAAGCGTTCGGCGGTGAAAGCGGGACGTTGAAGAGCCTCGGTGGGCATCCGCAGACGCATATTCTGGGTGAAAGCTTCAGCACCGTAGTGCCGATGTTGTACGGTCCCTACTACGCGAAGCTCGCCGTAGTGCCCGTGTCGGCCACGCTTACTGCACTGACCGACCAGCAGGTGGATTTGAGCGATGACCCGGATGGCCTGCGCCACGCGGTGGAAGCGTTTTTTGCAACGCATGGCGGCGTGTGGGAGCTGCAGGTGCAACTGGCGACCGACAGCGAAAAAATGCCCGTCGAAGACGCTTCGGTTCAGTGGCCGGAAGACCTCAGCCCCTACGTGGCCGTAGCCCGGCTCGAAGTCGAGCCCCAGGCAGCCTGGAGTGAGGAAAAGGTGCGTGCCATGGACGATGGCATGGCATTCAGCCCCTGGCATGGCCTGGCTGCACACAGGCCGCTCGGCGGTGTGATGCGCGTTCGAAAGCCTGCCTATGACATGTCATCCGGCTTCCGTGCCGAACATAACCGTTGTCCCATCCATGAGCCTCGCCCGGAGAGCCCGGGTGACCCCAAACCCTTTGTCTGAACCTATCAAGGAGATAACCCTGTGCAACCGAAAACCGCAGGTAACGAAGAAAAGGGCCCGAGCGATGTGCCCTATATCAATGACCCTTTGAAACCTACCTCGCCCGCGTTGAATGATGCTGATGAAACTGACGCGGCAGAAGTGGACGAAGACATCGACGACGGCGAGTCACTGTAAGGGCGAAAAGGACCGATCAGCTGTCACTCAGCGCACCGGCCCATGGCACTGGTGCGCGAGTGATTAGCGTTAGGAATATCTCCGTACTAGGGGGAAACCCTCATTGCGAGTGCTGGCCTTGCCCCCTAGGATCAATGTCTTGGACATCCACCGAGGTAACCCGCCATGCAACCTGTGAATTCCGAAGACAAACGCCCAACCGCAGACCCGGCAGAAGATGGTGCGTTCTTTCCATCGCCGTATTCGCTGAGCCAGTTTACGTCACCCACTTCTGACCTGAGCGGTGCGGCTTACCCCACCCCTTACACGGGTGGGCGCCTGAAGGTGCTGGTGATCGGTGCTGATGAGCGCTACCTGCCCACTGACAATGGCACACTGTTCTCCACCGGCAATCACCCAGTCGAAACCTTGTTGCCGATGTATCACCTGGACAAAGCCGGGTTTGCCTTCGACATCGCGACGTTGTCGGGTAACGCGGTCAAGTTCGAGCACTGGGCGATGCCCGCGCAAGACGCCGAGGTTAAGGGCCTTTACAGCAAGTACCGTGATGCCTTCAGGCAGCCGCACAAGCTGGCCGACGTGCTGGAACAGGCGCTTGGCGAGCAGTCGGATTACATCGGTGTGTTCATACCAGGTGGTCACGGCGCACTGATCGGCTTGCCCGAAAGCCCTGACGTGAAGCGTGTGCTCGAATGGGCCTTTGCCCAGGACAAGTTCATCATTTCGCTGTGCCACGGCCCGGCGGCATTTCTGGCGACAAGTGCCACCGGGGGCAGCGACGACTCGGTGTTCAGGGGCTACAAGATCTGCGCGTTCCCGGATGCGCTCGATGCCAAGACACCTGATATCGGCTACATGCCGGGCCACCTCACCTGGAAGTTCGGTGAGCGGCTCAAGGCTCTGGGTGTGGAGATCATCAACGATGATATCTCCGGGCTCGTCCATCAGGACCGTAAGCTGCTGACCGGCGACAGCCCGTTGGCAGGCAATGCCTTGGGCAAGCTGGCGGCGGCCGCGTTGTTGAAGGAAGCCAACGGTCAATGACGCCCGCCAAGGCTGCATTCCGGGCGGTGCTCACGATGCAAAAGGCCTCTGCGATGCCTGCGATTCAGGCGGCTGTGCGTGAGTTCGCACAGCCTCTGGGCTACGACCGATACGTGTTGTTTTCGGTATCTGTCACCGCTGAAGACCTTGTTGACCGTGTGTTCTGGGTAGAAGGCCAGTGGTGGGAGGATGGTCAGGAAGTGGATGCCAAGGCTTACGTGCGGCATTGTCCGGTCACCCGGCACATCCTTGAAGCGCGTGAAGCCTTCTTCTGGTCCAAGACTCATCAGGCAGGAACAGAGCGGTATCGGGTGGTCCGCCGCCCGGCAGGGCCAGGGCTGCACGGTGTACAGGTGCCTGTCTTCGGGCCTGCCGGGCTGGAGGGCGCCATGAGCTTGGGCGGTCAACGTGTATCGAGCGATTCCGAAGCGTGCATTGCCCTGGTGATCGTCGCCGAAGCGGCGTTCAGGGCCGCTCGCCGGCTGTCGATCGCGCCGGCAACTTCGGCTGCAAGGCTGCTGACGGCCCGGGAACGTGAGGTGCTTACCTGGACGGCGGCCGGCAGCCGACAAGCCGATATTGCCATCAGCCTGGGCTTGTCGGAACGCACAGTGGAAAACCATTTGCGTTCTGCGCGTCGGCGGCTGGGGGTGGCTACGACCGCCCAGGCGATCAAGGTTGCGATTAGCAAGGGGGAACTTGCGCGGGAATAGCGTTTAACACGAGAAGCTCAATACTCATGGCGCTAGTGCATACCCCATTATTCCTAGCGCGGATCGGTTGCAGGGCATCAGAACGCATCGCTATAATTGCGAATACTTATCATCATCGCCGGGCATTCGGTTTCATGGGTATTGATCACTCATTCGAGCGCGATGTGGAGCGCTTGTACACGGCTCATCATGGCTGGCTGAGGGGGTGGCTCACGCGCCGGCTCGGTGATTCAAATGATGTAGAAGACCTGGCGCATGACACATTCGTAAGAGTCATGCGGGCACGCAAGCCGGTGAATCAGTTGCGCCAGCCTATGGCGTACTTGTCTACCATCGCCAATGGCCTGGTCATGAACCGCTGGCGCAGGCTGACCATTGAACGCGCTTACGCTGATGCCTTGGCGAGCATGCCTGAGAGGGTTGAGCCCTCAGCCGAGGACCGTGCAGTGCTGATCGAGTCGGTGCTGCAGGTTGAAGCCCTGTTGCAAGGGCTGTCGCCGCGTGTGAGGACAATCTTTCTGCTATCGCAACTTGATGGCCTGACCTACAAGGAGATCGCCTTGCAGCTCACCCTCAGCGTGGACCAGGTGCAGAAGGCCATGACTCAGGCATTCCGCCGCTGCTACTGTAGCCTCTTCGAGTAAACCCGTGCCTGACGACCACCGCGATCAAGCCTTGTCGCCTGAAGTACTCGACCAGGCGCTCGCTTGGCTGGCGCTTAGCTGTTCAGGCAATTTCACCGAACAGCAGATGCTTCAGTTTCAGCAGTGGCTGCAACTGGATAGTGAACACGAGCGCGCCTGGCGGAGAATGCAGGTGCTTTCCACTGCGTTCAAGGATCACGAACCGGCCCTTGTCGACCCTATCGCGAGGTCCATGGTACAGCGGCCGGAACCCCTGCTAAGTAAACGTAGGACGTTACTCAAGGTTGTCTTGGGTACAGCAGTGGGCTGCGCCGGCGCGTGGTATGGCAAGGATACCCGTCTTGTTCAGGGGAGCCTGGCTGACCTGAGCACAGATATCGGCGAGCGTCGGCATCATGTGCTGCATGATGGCACGCAATTGTGGTTGAACACTGCCACTGCCGTGGATGTGGATTATGGCCGGGATGAGCGTCGCCTTACCCTAAGGTATGGTGAAGTTGGCGTGCTGACTGGCAATGATCTGGCTGGCCGGCCTCTGGTTGTCGTAACTCGCGATGCCCAGTTCGCACCCCAGGGCACACATTTCACGGTACATGCCGACGAGGCGAGGGCCATAACGTCGCTGGCCGTCACCCAAGGAGCGGTGGCGGTGACAGCCAGTGGTACTGGAGCAATGGCCCTGGTGCAGGCAGGGCAGCAGGTGGCGGTCGATCACGGGCGTGTGTCGCTGCCGGCTGCGCTTGAGGCCCGGAGCACTGCGTGGATCAACGGCCTGATCATCGTTGAACGAATGCGCCTGGGTGACTTCACTCGCGAATTGACCCGTTATCTACCCGGTATCGTGCGCTGCGATCCGCACGTAGCAGCGCTTGAGCTGACAGGGTCCTTCCCGTTGGACGATCTGACCAAGACATTCACCATGCTTGAGCGCAGCTTGCCTGTGAAGGTCAATCAGCGCACACGATACTGGACCTCGATCACGGGCGTGTGACCACCCGCAAAAAAACATGTTTCTGTCAGGCAGGTTTTTCCGTCTCGCGGGGCCTATGACTAGAACCGGCTCAGGAGTGAGCCGGGCATACCCCTTCAGGATTCGGACAAACGCCTATGAAACCCAGCGCCACGGCACGGTCTGGCCGCACCCCATCCACGTCTGCGGCCGCCTTAGGTCTGTGCCTACTGGCCGGGGGTGCTGTGTACCCGACGCTCTGCAGCAGCAACGCCATGGCTGTGGAACGGGATACAGCATCCGCGGTGCCCCTTGATTTCGCTATCGCTGCCGGCCCGCTAGACCAGGTGCTAAGCCAGTTTGCCCGCCAGGCGAAAATCGAATTCTCGGCGGATGCGCAGTTGACCAAAGGCAGGCAAAGCCGTGGGCTGGCTGGGCGGTACCGGCTGGAAGAAGGCCTGCAGGTATTGCTCAACGGCAGCGGTTGTGTCGCGCAGCGTCAGGCCGACGGCAGCTTCCTGCTGATCCACTCTTCAGAGGAAACAATGCTGGAGCTGCCGGCCACCGCCGTGAAGGGCGCAGCCGATGCCTCGGCGGTGGGGAGCTTCAATACGCAAGCCTCGCCACAACTCATGAAATCGAACACACCCCTGGCCCGAACCCCACGCTCGGTGACAGTGCTGTCACGGGCGGTGCTCGACAGCCAGCAGGTACAGAGCCTGAGTGAAGCTTTGCAGAATGTTCCGGGTGTGGTCGCAGGCCAATACGGCAGGCGGGGCTTTGATGACGTGATCATCCGGGGGCAGGATGCCAGTAACGCGCTGCTAGTTGATGGGCTGCGTACCAGCACAACCAACCGGGTAGCGCAGCAGCTGTTCGCCATGGAACAGGTCGAAGTGCTTAAAGGGCCTGCATCGCTGGAGTACGGGCTGGTTCTGCCAGGTGGGGTGGTGAATATGGTGAGCAAGCGCCCCCAGGCGGATCCCTTCGCTGCAGTCGATTTGACGTACGGCAGCCATAACTTCAAGCAGACCACCTTCGATGTCGGGACGCCGCTGTCCGGCGACGCAACGGCGGCGTTTCGCCTGAATGGGCTGGCGATGGATACCGATGATGCCACCGACCATGTCTGGTTCAAGAGCCGGCATATAGCACCATCGCTTTCGCTTGATCTGGGCGATGACACCAACCTGACACTGCTGGCCAGTCATCAGGAGCGTGAGTACATTCGCCAGCAGGGCCTACCGTTAAGCGGCAGCCTGCGAAACAACCCCAACGGAAACCTGCCCCGCCATCTGTTTATCGGTGAGCCAGGGCAGGGGCCGTACGACGCTACAGAAGACCGCTTGGGCTACGCGCTCACTCATCGGCTCGCCAATGACTTGGTCTACCGGCAAAACTTCCGCTGGCAGGGCTACAGCCTCGAAGGGCTGGCGATCACCAGCGGCGCGCTGGCTGCCAACGGTCGCCTGCTGACCCGTTCGGGGCTGCAGCAGGATTACCGTGGCGATACGCTGAGCTTCGACAACCATCTGCAGAAAGTCTTCGACGGCCGGTGGGGCGAACACGAACTCACCACCGGCTTTGACTACCTGCGTTCACGCGAACATCAGGTGACGCGCAACTGCGCAGTCAGCAAGCTGGACCTCTTCGCTCCGGTTTACGGCAAGCCTGTTGTCTGCCCCGCCAAGGCACGGACCGACCGCGACAGCACTGTGCGCATGCTCGGCGGCTATGTGCGAGACAACGTGCGCGTGGGTGAAAAGTGGAACTTAACGGGCGGGTTGCGTTACGACACAACCGATACCTATTCCGTCGATCAGCTTTCCGGTAACCGCAACGGCAACACGGCTGATGCGGTCTCTGGCGCAGTCGGCGCCATGTACGAGTTGTACGAGAACGTACGCCCCTATATCAGCTATTCCACATCGTTCTACCCCAACAGTGGCAGTGATGCGCAGGGCAGGGCGTTCAAGCCGGAAGAGGGCAGGCAGTGGGAAGCCGGTGTGAAATTCGACTTGCAGCAAGGTAGGACGCTGTTGACCTTGGCACTGTTCGACATGCGTCGGGAAAATGTACTGCAGGATGACCCGGCTAATGACGGGTTCAGCCTGGCGATTGGCGAGCAGCGCACCCGGGGTGCAGAACTGGCAATCACCTCTGATGTGACTGATCGCTTGAGCATCATGGGTGGTTACGCCTACACCGCAGCCGTGGTGACGGACGACGGCGGTAATCGGCCTTCCACCCAAGGCGAACCGTTAGATAACGTCTCGCGCCACAGTGCCTCCCTGCACGCGCGCTACCGTTTTGCCGATACTCCTCAGGGCTGGACCCTGAGTGGTGGCTTCAAGGGTGAGAGCCGGAAGTTCACCAACGGCTACAGTGTACCGGGGTATGTGGTTGCGAACGCGGGCCTCGCCTACGAGATTGACCACTGGCGTGCGGCACTCAACCTCAAGAACCTGTTCGACAAACACTACTATTCTGGCGGCACCGCACGCGCCGTTGCCATGGGTGATGAGAGAACCCTGCTGGTGACCCTCGGCTACCGGTACTGACTACCATGGCGAGAGCGATAAAAGCAGGCGGCTACGCCGAAGCCTGGATGCGAACGGCCGCCGCCATTTTCGGCGGCTACGGGTTTACTTACAGCTTCACCGCTGCATTGGCGCGCCTGTTGCCAATGGCTGACAGTGAAGCGGTCATTGTGGCGACACTTCCGTCATTTCTGGTGTATGGCCTGGCTATTCTGTGGGCCTATGGCTGCTGCAGCGTACGCCGCGCCTGGGCCCTATTGTTACCTGCCATCCCCCTGGCCGTATTTGCATTCTGGCCACAGGTGCGGAGTGCGCTGGCATGAAAAACCGTACGCTTACGCAAGCCTACTCGCGGTTGCACACGATGTGTGGCCTGCTATTGGGCTGGGTACTGTTCGCCGTTTTCTTCACCGGCAGCCTTGCTGTGTACGATAAGGAAATCGATGCCTGGATGCGCCCGCAGCTTCAGCAGCGTCCGGTGGATCCGGTGACAGCAGCCCAGCGCGCAGTGGAGTACCTGTCGGTGAACGCTGCCCAGGCCGATCAGTGGAACATCGACCTGCCCACCCAACGCATCCCATTTCTGAGGGTTTCAACAGGCCCGCGGCAACGTGAAGGCGGGACGTATCTGGATACCCTTACCGGCCTGCCCGAGCCGGTGAGAGAGACCGTGGGCGGGTATTTTTTCTTCCGTTTCCATTTCACCCTGTACCTTCCACGCACGCTGGGCATCTGGGTGGTCGGGCTGTCGGCCATGGCGCTGCTGGTGGCAACGGCCAGCGGTATCATCATTCACAAGAAGCTGTTCAAGGAGTTCTTCACCTTCCGGCCAGGGAAGGGGCAGCGTTCTTGGCTCGATGCGCATAATGCGGCTGGGGTCCTGCTGATGCCTTTCTACCTGATGATTGCCTATACCGGGCTGGTCATCTTCTACCTCGCCTATATGCCAGCTGCAGTTCACGCGCTGCTGGGGGTGGAGCACGCTTCCACTCGCCAGATCATGCGTGGCACAGCGCTGCCGCGGGTAGTGCTGCAGTTACAGCGTGGCGATGCTGCAGCCCCCATCACGTCGCTTGCTCCGATGCTAGTCACTGCCCAGAACGCGCTCGGCCCATTGTCTGGGCTGACCCTCTACAACCCAGGCCGCACCGGGTCACGAGTGGAGGTGCGCGAAGCCGACGGCAACCGTATGGAGCTGTCCAGGGGGCGAGGCATGGTGTTTGATGTGGCGAGTGGCAGTGTTCTGCGCCCCCCTGCCACAAGCGCCCCCGGCCAACGTGTACAGCAGGTAATGGCCGGGCTGCATTTTGCGCAATTCAGCGATTATCCGCTCAGAGGGCTTTATTTTTTCTGCGGCCTGGTAAGCAGCATGATGATTGCCACAGGTCTGGTGCTGTTCACGGTCAAGCGCAGGCGCCGGTCTGCTGCCGACAATGCATTGGAGGCGGCATGCCATCGTGCAGCAGAATACATGAATGTGGTCTTGATGCTGGGGTTGCCTGTCAGCTGCGTTGCATTATTGCTGGCCAACCGATTGCTTCCTGCGAGCTTGATGCATCGCAGCGGCTGGGAGGTGAAGGTCTTCTTCCTGGTATGGCTGTGTAGCGGCGTGCACGCGCTGCTGCGTCCTTGGCGTACCGTCTGGCGCGAGCAACTGGCTGTGGCGTGTGTGCTTGGGGTGTGCGTGCCGTTGCTGTCCCTGGCACTGGAAGGTTACATGGGGGGTGTGGATGTGGGCTGTCTGCTGTTTGGCGCGCTAGCGGCCTGGCTGCGGTGGAAAATTACAGAGGGCAGCGGCAACAGGCCGACGCTACCGCTGCGGCACAACTGAGGGGTACGGGCTTATACGGCAGTGAACCCGTACAGCTTCATGGGGTTGTCGCGAAGAATCTTGCGACGAATCGCCTCGTCGGGCGCCCACTGCAGCAGCGCGTCGAGCAAGGCGCTGTCATCTGGCTTGTTCTGTTCGGCGAGGGTCGGGTGCGGCCAATCGCTGCCCCACAGCATGTGCTCGGGGAAGCGCTCGATCAGGCGGCTCGCCACAACCCCGACATCCTGATAGCCAGGGCCGCCGGTTTGCGAACGCAAGTAAGGGGCCGACAGCTTGACCCAGGTATTGCCCCGGTCGAGCAGGTCGCTCATTGCGCTGAACGCGTGAGACGCGAGCCCTTCAGGCTGTGGTACATGGCCCAGATGGTCGATGACCAGGCGGCCCGGCAGTTTGCTCAGGCGTGGGGCCACCTCCGGCAACAGCGGGCCGGTGGCCACCTGCACATTCCAGCCCAGTTCGCCAACACGTGCAGCCAGCCGCTCGATACCGTCGAGTGCCTGGGTCCCGACGCTGAGGTTGAAGCGGATGCCACGCACACCGGCGCGGTTCAGCTCGTCGAGCTCGGCGTCAGTGACAGAACTGGCCACCACGGCCACGCCTCGCGCGTCGCCGCGGCTGCGCAGCAAGCCATCGAGCATCACCCGGTTATCGGTGCCGTATGTTGATGGTGTGACGATGACCATGCGGTGGATGCCGAGGCGTTGCTGCAACTGCCGGTAGTCTTCAAGGGACGCATCCGGTGGCAGCAGTGTGGCACCCGGCGCCGCCGGGACACGGCTGTCATAAAGGTGCATGTGGCAGTCCACGCTGCCAGCGGGTGGAACCAGCTGCGGGCGGCCATCGCCTGCACTGTAGGGGACTTTCGCCAGGGCGCCCATTGCGGCGCTGGCACTGATGGCGCCGGCAGCTTGCAGGAATCTGCGACGAGACAGAGACATATGAACCCTCGATTTTTATTGTTGTGCAAAGGCCGATGCCCACCGTTCGACAGTGAAGGTGGGCATGACGGGGGACGTCTTACTTGGTCTGCAGCGTGGCCGCTGCCTGGGCCTGTTCCAGCTGGCGCTTGCGGCCAATGACCAGCACCATGATGCCGGCGAGGGTGCACAGCGCCGCCAATGGCATAAGGGCCAGGGCATAGCTGTTGGTGGCGTCGTGGATGGCACCGTAGACATTGACCATCAACCCGCCACCTATCAGGTTGGCCATGGCACCGACGGCGGCCAGGCCTGCGGCGGCGGTGCTGGACGAGAGCCAGCCTGAAACCAGTGCCCAGAACGGCCCTTTCATGGAATAGGCGCCCACCAGCACCATGGTCAGCATGACCACTGTGGCAGGCAGCGACGAGGTGAACAGCGTCATGAACAGGCCTGCTGCGATCAGCAGCATGGTCATCGCGGTGTGCCAGCGGCGCTCACCCGTGCGGTCGGAGCTGCGGCCCCAGATGATCATCACGACCGAGGCAATGCCGTACGGAATGGCGTTGACCAGGCCGATTTCCATAGCGCTGAGGCCAAAGGTTTTCAGCAGTTGTGGTGCCCATACGCTCATGGTGCTACCGGCTGCAGAGGCGCCGGAGTAGATCAGGGCCAATACCCAGATGTCTTTGTGGCGCAGTAACTTCCACAGCGAGATATGCCCGATGGCGGTCTTCTTGGCAGCCTCTTCGGCAAGGCGGCCGGTCAGCCAGCCGCGCTGTTCGTCGCTGAGCCATTTGGCCTGTTCGGGGCGGTCAGTGAGTACAAACAAGCAGGCGATGCCCAGCAGCACGGCCGGGATCCCTTCGAGAATGAACAGCCAGTGCCAACCACGCATGCCCATCCAGCCATCCAGGCTCAACAGCAGGCCAGACAGGGGGGAGCCGATGAAGTTGGCCGCGGGGATGGCAACCATGAATAGCGCGACCATACGGGCGCGGTAGGCGGAAGGGAGCCAGTAAGTAAGGTAAAGCAATACGCCAGGGAAGAAGCCCGCTTCGGCTGCACCTAGCAGAAAGCGCATCACGTACAGCGAGTTGGCACCCTGCACGAACGCGGTGCCAGCAGAAATCAGGCCCCAGGTGATCATGATGCGCGCGATCCAGATACGTGCACCGTAGCGCTGCATGGCCAGGTTGCTGGGGACTTCGACGAGGAAGTAGGCGAAGAAGAACAGGCTGCTGGCGAAACCGAAGACCTTGGCCGAAAGCTCCAGGTCCTGGTTCATCTGCAGCGACGCCATGCCGATGTTGCCGCGGTCGATGATCGCGATCAGGTAGCAGATGATGAGAAAGGGCAGAAGGCGCCAGGCAACACGGCGCATGGTGACGCGTTCGAGTTCACTGGGCTGGATGATTGTAGAAGTCATGGTGCTCTCCAATTGTTTTTTTTCTGGAGTAACGGGTGCCATGGCGCCGTGGGTGGTTGCCCCAGCGGCGCCTGAGTCAGTCAGCTGTTCATCAGGTGGCGGTTGACCACGCAGCGTGGGTCGAGGGCCTTGCCCGCCCACACATCCAGGATCTGCTGCAGGGCAACCAGGCCCACACGGTCCCGGGCCTCGGTGGTGTTGGCGCCAACGTGCGGCGTGGCCACCAGTGACGGCAAGCCCCACAGCGGGCTGTCGGCAGGCGGGGGTTCAGGGTTGAAGGTATCCAGGCCGGCGCCACCGATGCGGCGCTCGCTCAGCGCGCGCACCAGCGCGTCGGTATCAACCAGCTCACCCCGCGCGGTGTTGATCAGAATCGCCCCTGGGCGCATGCGCTCGAGCTGTGCGGCACCAATCAGGTTGTGATTGGTGTCGGTGAGCGGGCAGTGCAGGCTGATGATATCGCTGTCGGCCAGCAGGCGGTCGAAGTTCTCTTCACGCACGACGTGGCTGCGTTCGGGCAGCTGTTTCAGGTAGGGGTCGTAGACCTTGACCTGCATGCGCAGCGGCGCCACCAGGTCCATGAGAATGCCGCCAATCGAACCCAGGCCCACCAGCCCCAGGGTCTTGCCGCTCAGTTCCATGCCGTTGGCCGACGCTTTGTCCCAGTGCCCATCGCGCATGCGTGCATCGAGCAGGGCCGTCTGGCGGGCGACGCTGAACATCAGGGCAAAGGCGTGCTCGGCAACCGACTGCGCGTTGGCGCCCACTGCGATCGACACCGGGATACCCAGTTCGGCTGCGGCCTGGATATCGATGGTGTTGTAACCCACGCCATGTTTGGCGATTACCTTCAGGTTGGCAGAAGCCTGAATCATGGCGCGTGTCAGGTCGCCCTGGCGTACCACGATGGCATCGGGCTGTTCGGCGCGAATGATGGCTTCCAGTTCTTCGGCCGGCAGATACGGGGTGGTGGGGATGACCCTCACGCCCTCTTCAGCGGCAAGTTTCATGGCCTCGGCGGCAAGCTCGGGACCGGTCAGCAGGAGGGTACGGGGCATGGAGATACCTTGTTCTTGTAGGGGCAGTTCAGGGCGATGTGCCGCGTGCTGGGCGGCAATGGCTAAACCCTACCATAATGAAACGCCATTGCAATCCAAATAATGCGATCACTTTCAGGCGCGCTGATCAGTCAGCAAAAATCCATTGCCAAGGTATTAATGAAATGACATTCTAAAAACAGATTCGGCAGACACCGATGACATCTAATAACACCAAGAGAGGTATGTCACATGAGCATTGGCTTCCAAGTGCTTGAGCGCGCTCGTAAAGTCGGCGATGAATGGGTGGCTCGCTACCGCGAGGTTCCGGTTGCTAACGTCAGCGACTCGATGAACCGCATGACGGCAGGTGGTGCCCGCTTGCGCCCGATGCACCGCGAAGGTGTGCTGTGCGGCCCGGCCTTGACTGTCAAGGCACGCCCCGGTGACAACCTCATGCTGCACTATGCCATCGACATCGCTCAGCCCGGTGATGTGATCGTGGTCGATGCCGGTGGTGATCTGACCAATGCCCTGATTGGTGAAATGATGGTCGCCTACGCGGTGAAACGTGGTGTGGCGGGTATTGTCATCAACGGCGCCATCCGCGACGCAGCCAACATTGGCGCTGGTGAGTTCCCTTTGTTCGCCGCGGGTGTTTCGCACCGTGGGCCCTACAAGGACGGCCCAGGCGAAATCAATGTGCCGATTGCCATCGATGGTATGGTGATCGAGCCTGGTGACCTGATGATCGGCGATGACGACGGTTTGCTGTGCGTGCCTTACGACCATGTCGCCGAGGTGTATGCAGGCGCCACCGCCAAGCATGCTGCCGAAACTGCACAGATGGAAAAAATTGCCCAAGGCACCAACGACCGTTCCTGGGTCCTTGAGTCCTTGAAAAAGAAAGGCTGCCTGCTACCAGGCTGATCCAGCATGCACTGCGCACCTTGCGATGGGGCGCAGTACACGATGGGTTGGCACTGACTGCGGGTTTACCGAGGATTCGCAGACTTGTCCGATTCATCATCTTCACATCGCAAGCGTTGGCCCGCCGCCGTGCGGGCGCTCGCTCATCGCAATTTTCAGATTTATTTCGCAGGGCAGGGTGTTTCGACACTGGGCAAGTGGGTACAGCAGGTTGCCCTGGCGTGGCTGGCCTATCACCTCACAGGTTCGGCCGTGCTGCTGGGGCTTATCACCTTTCTATCCCTGGCGCCGCAACTGCTCATTGGCCCGCTGGCCGGTGCCTGGATCGACCGTCACGACAAGCGCCGTGTGCTGATCATTGTGCAATCGGTGCTGATTGTGCAGTCACTGGTGTTGGCCGTAGCCACTTGGCGTGACTGGGTCGATGGGCCGTTCATCGCTGCCATGGCCTTGCTGCTCGGCTTGCTCAATGCCCTGGAAACCCCGCTGCGCCAAGCGCTGATCAGCAGTTTTGTCGACGACCCGGCCGACCTGCCGAATGCCCTTGTGCTCAATGCCATGCTGATCAACGCCGCACGCTTCGTTGGGCCGCCCTTGGCAGGCGGGCTCATTGCCCTGGCCGGTGAGGCAGCCTGTTTCGCCCTGACGGCAATGGCTTTCCTGGCGTTGCTGGGGGGCTTGCTAAAGGTTCGGGGCGTTGCAGCTCCAAAGGCCAGTGGCTCCACAGCGCAAGTGTTTCGCGAGGGCCTGGCCTACCTGTGGCAAACCCGCAACGTGCGCCAACTGCTGGTCAATGTGATCATGGTCAACTTGCTGGCATCGTGCTACGCGGCGCTGCTGCCGATCCTGGCCAGGGCAGTGTTTGCCGGTGATGCGCAGGTGCTGGGCTGGTTGTGGGGGGC
>NZ_JACVVG010000014.1:0-122640 GCF_016647875.1 Pseudomonas sp. S36
CGCGCGGCGCATCGCGAGCTGCGCTCGCTCCTACGTTTGTTTCGGGCCAGTTAGGCCTGTGCCATTGGCGTGCTTGCCGTCACTTCACACTTTTCTGAACTGATTATTTGCCATCAGGGATTTTTCACGTCGCTGCGCCCCACCAGAATCGCCTGACCACAATCACAATAACCGTGAGGCCACTTCCGTGGACCATAACGCCCAGGTGCGGCAAGCCGCCGCCAACCTCGTTGCCGCGTTCGCCAGCAACGACACCGATCGCTACTTCGCCTGCTTCAGCGAAGACGCCACGTTTCTGTTCCATACCCTCCCCCACCCGCTGCTCAGCCGCCATGCCTATCAGACGCTGTGGGCCCAGTGGCAGGCTGAAGGTTTTGCCGTCCTCCGTTGTGAGTCGAGCAACACCCAGGTCAGCCTGCAGGGTGAGGTGGCAATCTTCATGCACGATGTTGCCACGCATATACGAATCGCCAACGAGGAGCACGCCCTGAGTGAACGGGAAACCATCGTCTTTCGCCGCCAGGACGAAGCATGGCTGGCCTGCCACGAACACCTGTCGGTGATCACGCCCAGCTGATTTTTTTGCGGCGCTGCCGCACTGCCATCGCACCCACAAAAAGGCCCGCGCACTGCGCCGGCCCACAACAACCGCGCTGGAGCACCACCATGAGCCACACGACCGGGATAGAAACCAACGGTGTCGAACAGATACCCGACGATCAACGCCACGCAACACCGCTGGACCTGTTCCGCCTGATCTTCGGCGGCGCCAATACCTTTGCCACTGCCGTGCTGGGCAGTTTCCCGGTGCTTTTCGGGCTGTCGTTCCAGGCGGGGTTATGGGCGATTTTGCTGGGTGTTGGGGTGGGTGCGCTGATCCTGGCCCCCATGGGCCTGTTTGGTGCGCTGAACGGCACCAACAACGCGGTATCGTCGGGTGCGCACTTTGGCGTGCACGGGCGTATCGTCGGCTCGTTTCTGTCGCTGCTCACCGCAGTCGCGTTCTTTTCGCTGTCGGTGTGGAGTTCGGGCGATGCCCTGGTGGGCGGCGCCAAACGCCTGGTGGGCCTGCCCGAGAACGACCTGACCCTGGGCCTGGCCTATGGCCTGTTCGCCGTGCTGGTGCTGGTGGTGTGCATCTTCGGCTTCCGCTTCATGTTGTGGGTGAACAAGGTGGCGGTATGGGCCTCCAGCCTGCTGTTCCTGCTGGGTATCGTCGCCTTCGCCGGGCCGTTCGACGCGGGCTATGCCGGTAGCGTCAACCAGGGCCAGGCAGGCTTCTGGGCGGCGTTCGTCGGGGCGGCGATCCTGGCCATGAGCAACCCGGTGTCGTTCGGGGCGTTTCTGGGGGACTGGTCGCGCTACATTCCCCGCCAAACGCCCAAGGCACGCATCATGCTGGCGGTGATCGCGGCCCAGGCAGCCACATTGATTCCGTTTCTGTTCGGCCTGTGTACCGCCACCCTGGTGGCAACCCAGGCGCCGGACTACATCACCGCCAACAACTACGTGGGCGGCCTGCTGGCGGTGGCGCCGGGCTGGTTCTTCCTGCCGGTGTGCCTGATTGCGGTGATCGGCGGCATGTCCACCGGCACCACGGCCTTGTATGGCACCGGCCTGGACATGTCCAGCGTGTTTCCGCGCCTGCTCAGCCGCGCAGCGGCCACGCTGCTGATCGGTGTACTGGCCATCGGTTTCATCTTCGTCGGCCGTTTCACCTTCAACCTGGTGCAAAGCGTGTCCACTTTCGCCGTGCTGATCATTACCTGCACCAGCCCTTGGATGGTGATCATGATCCTCGGCCTGATCACGCGTCGCGGCTTCTACCACGCAGACGATCTACAGGTATTCACCCGCGGGCAACGCGGCGGCCACTACTGGTTTTTGCATGGCTGGAACTGGCGCGGCATGGGTGCCTGGCTGCCCAGTGCTGCCGTTGGCCTGTGCTTTGTGAACCTGCCGGGGCAGTTCGTCGGGCCGCTGGGTGAACTGGCCGGCGGCATCGACCTGAGCTTGCCGGTAACGCTGGGGCTGGCAGCCGTGTTGTACCTGCTGCTGCTCAACCTGTTCCCTGAACCTGCGGGCGTATACGGCCCCAATGGCCCGCGCTGGGTGCGTTGCAAGACCGCCCCGCCCACCCCTGTAACCCACGCCAAAATGGCCTGACTGGATACCGAACATGACCGCTTCCAACTACATCGCCGGCCAGTGGGTCGCAGGCCAGGGCAGTGAATGCCTGCACGTCTATGAGCCGGCCTTGGGCCAACCGTTCGATGAACTGACGGCCGCCAGCGTGGCACA
Organism: Pseudomonas sp. S36; assembly: GCF_016647875.1. Lineage (NCBI taxonomy): Bacteria > Pseudomonadati > Pseudomonadota > Gammaproteobacteria > Pseudomonadales > Pseudomonadaceae > Pseudomonas > Pseudomonas sp. S36. The sequence continues at coordinate 2,302 of NZ_JACVVG010000014.1, forward strand.
GGTGGACGCGGCCGTTGCCGCCGCCCGCCGCGCCCTGCCCGCCTGGAAATGCACCGACGCAAATGCCCGCGCGGCCTACCTGCGCGGCTTCGCCCGCGAACTCGGTACCCGCCGTGAGGCGCTCATCGGCCTGCAGATGCGCAACAACGGCAAGCCGCGGCACGAGGCAGAAATCGACCTGGATGATGCCATCGCCACCTTCGAGTACTACGCCGAACTGGCGCAGCAGTTGCCAACCCGGCAACAGGATGTGCCGCTGGCAGCTGCCGGCTTCACGTCACGCACGCGCCTGGAGCCGGTCGGTGTAGTTGGCTTGATCGTGCCGTGGAACTTCCCGCTGGTCACCAGTGCATGGAAGCTCGCACCGGCCCTGGCAGCAGGCTGCACCGTGGTGCTCAAACCCTCGGAAGTGACACCCTTGGTGGAACAGGCCTATGGCCATATCGCCGAGGCCCTGGGCCTGCCAGCGGGCGTGCTGAACATCGTCAACGGCAAGGCAGAAACCGGTGCAGCCCTCAGCAGCCATGCTGGCCTGGACAAAGTCTCGTTCACCGGCAGCAACGGCGTGGGCAGCCAGGTGATGCGCAGTGCAGCAGCGCAGTGCCGGCCTGTGACCCTGGAGCTGGGCGGCAAGTCGGCCATCGTGGTGTTCGACGATTGTGACCCGGACCAGGCGGTGGCGTGGATCATCGCCGGCATCACCTGGAACGCCGGGCAGATGTGTTCAGCCACATCACGTTTGCTGGTGCAGGAAGGCATTGCCGATACGCTGCTGCACCGCCTGCAGAGGGCGCTGCAAGCGCTGCGGGTCGGCAACCCGCTAGGCGAAGACGTGGACATGGGCCCGCTGACCAGCCAGGCGCAATGGTTGAAGGTAGCGGGCTACTTTGCCACCGCCCGGGAAGAAGGGCTGGCCTGCCTTGCCGGCGGCGAGGTGCTGGGCCGGGAGGGCTGGTTCGTCAGCCCGACGCTGTACACCGATGTGCCGGTGGAAAGCCGCCTGTGGACCGAGGAGATTTTCGGCCCGGTGCTGTGCGCCCGCCGCTTCGTCAGCGAGGCCCAGGCCATCGCCGAAGCCAACGACAGCCGTTTCGGCCTGGTGGGCACGGTGTGCTCGGCGGACCTGGCGCGGGCAGAACGGGTGGCCGATGCCCTGGAAGTTGGCCATGTGTGGATCAACTCGGTACAGGCGGTGTTCGTCGAAACGTCCTGGGGCGGCACCAAGGCCAGCGGCATCGGCCGCGAGCTGGGGCCGTGGGGGCTGGCGGGGTACCAGTCGGTCAAGCACGTGACGCGTTGCCTGGGCTGATGGCTGCCTGCACTTGGGGCCGAGCGTCGCAGGCGCGGCGTTCAGCCCCAAGGTCAACCATCAGGCCGGCTCGTTGGCCTGCCGCCCAGCCTCCTGCAGCAACACCATGCTTTGCGGCGACGACAGCGCGATACCTTCATCGCGCAACCGCCCAAGGATGGTGAACAGCAGGTCACTGCGCGCCCCGGACACCTGCCGCGGGCCCGCCACGTAGCCACTCACCCCGATCACCATGCCGCTGCTGGTCAGGTCCTTGAACGACACCGACGGCGCCGGTGCATCCAGAATGCCTTCGTGCTCCTGGTACGCCGTCAGCAGCAGCTCGCGCACGCGGTTGGCATCGGTGTCCAGTGGCAAGGTCAGGGTAATGCCGACAACGCCCAGCGCATTGCCCATGGTGACGTTGCGCACGTTCTGGGAAATGAACTGCGAGTTGGGCACGATCACCGTCGAGCGGTCAGACATCTGGATCTCGGTGGCGCGCACATTGATACGGCGGATGTCGCCCTCGACCCCAGCCAAGCTCACCCAGTCCCCCACCTTCACCGGGCGTTCGGTGAGCAGAATCAGGCCGGAGATAAAGTTCTGCACGATCTGTTGCAGGCCAAAACCGATACCCACCGACAACGCACTGACTACCCAGGTCAGGCTGGTGAGGTTGATGTGCAGGGTGGACATCACCAGCATGGCCAGGAACAGGAAGCCCAGGTAACCCACCAGCGTGACCAGCGAGGCCCGCATGCCGGCATCCATGTCGGTTTCCGGCAACAGGCGCTCACTGAGCCAGCGCTTGACCACGCGAATGGCCAGCATGCCGCACACCAGCATGGCCAGCGCCAGCAGGATGTCCTGGGGCACGATGTTCAGGTTGCCCAGCAGCTTGCCACCGGTACCGTCCCAGTCACCCAGGCTAAGCAGCAGCTCACTGGGGCTGGTGCCCGACGGCATCAGTGCCAGCAGCAAGGCCAGGAACAGCACCACGGTGCGCCCGATACCCGCCAGCACGGTGCTGGCCTGGGCCTGGTGACGCGGCGCCAGGCCCAGGCTGGCGGCCAGCGCCAGGCCACCCGGCTGACGGGGGGACAGCAGGGTTTCACACAGGTCGCCGAGGAAGGTGGTCAGCAGGTAGGCGCAGGTGACCACCATACTCACCCACAGCAACTTGGCGGTGAGGAAGTAGGCCAAGGTCAGGTAACCAGCCAACAACGCCAGCAGGATCGACGCCAGCCACACCACCATCACGAACGGGATCAACCCGGCCAGGCCAGTCGGGCGCTCCAGGCCATGTTCGCGCAAGGTGCGACGGTACGAAAGCAACGCGCCGCCGAAGATCATGGCCACCACCAGCGCGGTGAGGCCGTTGACCGCCACGGTCAGCGCCAGGCTCACACCAATCACGCTGTTGATACGCTCCATGGTCATCATGACCATCAGCGCCAATGCCAGCACTTTCGGGAACCAGCCCAGGGCACTGGCGACTTCGTCATGAATGGCTGGCAGCCGCCACGACGGGCGCTGCAGCATCAGCATGGCGCGGCCCAGGCCGGTGATGAAGGCGCTGAACACCACCAGGGCCAGCACGTGGTTAGTCAGGCTGGCCAGGTCGGTACCCAGCTCGGCGCTGCTCTCCAGCCCCCAGCGCAACAGCGACACGGAACCGGCAATGGTGCCCAGCGTGGCCAAGCTCACACCCAGCGCCAGGGCACTGCGACGTAGCCGGCCTTCAGGCAACCCACTGACCATGGCCCTGGCCAGCAGGCGCTCCAGCAGCCCGCGTACCAAGGTCCACACCAGGATCGCCGCCACCAGGCTGGTGATGAACAGCCAGCGGTGTTCGGCACTGAATGCGCTGCCCAGGGCGTCTGCAGCCTCCCCGCGCAGGTCGCGCAGGCGGGCCACGTCGTCCTGGGTGGGGCGGATGATGCTTTGCCAGAACGCCGGGCTGAGCGGTGAGGCGGCCCGGCTGGTGATCTGCGAGTTGAACAGGCTGCGCCGCAGGTTGACGATCTGGGTAGACAGGTCGCGGGCCGACTGGGTGAGCTTGGTCGCCTGATCCCTCTCGGCAACCAGCGCCTTTTTCTCAGCCTCCAGCGCTTTGCGCTGCTGGGTCAGGGTGGCGGCTTCGTCCGGTTGCACCGGGCCGATCACCTTGAGCTTGTCGTCGACCTTCTCGGCATCCGTGGTGCGCTGGGTGCTCAATGCATCGGCCTGGCGCTGGACCTGCACGGCGGCCATGCGCAACTGGGCCAGCAGGTCGTCGTTGGCGTCGCTGGTGACACCCTGGCGGATCTGGTCCAGGCGGTCGCTCAGTTGATCGACGCTTGCATTTTCATCCAGGGCCGGGGCGTCCGTGGCGGACAGGCTGGCGGCAGGCGCAGGCGCGGCAGGGGCCGACCAAGCCGGGCCGGCAAGGGCCAGCATCAACGCCAGCATGGCCATCAGGCCAGGGCAAAAACGGGCAAGGCTGACACGCCTCATCGAATATTCCTCTTTCAATTCGATCTGGCGGGGCATTCTACGCCGCTTGCAGCCTTCAGGAGAGTGCCGTTTCTCGTGCCAGCAACTGGCGCTTGCGCTCCACCCCCCAGCGGTAGCCGCTGATATCGCCATCCCGGCGTATCACCCGATGGCAGGGGATGGCCACCGCAATGCGGTTGGCCGCGCAGGCCATGGCTACGGCGCGCACCGCCTTGGGTGCGCCAATACGCTCGGCGATATCGCTGTAGCTGACCCGCGCACCTGCCGGCACCTCGCGCAGGGCCTGCCACACCCGTTCCTGGAACGCCGTGCCCTGCACGTCCAGCGGCAGGCCCAGGCCCAGTGCCGGTGCTTCAACAAAGCCGATCACCTCGGCGACCACCCGTTCATAGGCGCGGTCGCCACCGATCAGCTCAGCCTTGGGAAACTGGTCTTCGAGTGCGTGCAACAAGGCCTGCGGGTCGTCACCCAGCAGAATCGCGCAGATACCCTTGGCGCTCTGGGCCACCAGGATCGCCCCCAGCGAACACTGGCCGATGGCGAAGCGAATGCTGGCGCCTGCGCCCCCGGCGCGAAACTGCCCCGGGCGCATGCCCAGGCGCAGATCGGCACTTTGGTAGAAGCGGCTGTTGGAGTTGTAGCCGGCCTGGTAGATGGCATCGGTAACCGTGCACTGCCCCTGGCCCAGGCCAGTGCGCAGGCGCTGTGCGCGAAAGGCGCTGGCGTAGGCCTTGGGGGTCAGCCCGGTTTCGGCCTTGAACAGGCGGTGCAGGTGATAGGGACTCACCGCCAGCGCCTGGCCCAGCTGCTCCAGGCCAGGGGGCGGGTCACCCGCTTCGATCAGGCGGCAGGCGCGGGTAATCAGCTGGCGGATGCGCCCGGCACTGGCTGATGCCGCCAGGCAGCGTTTACAGGGGCGATAGCCGGCAGTTTCAGCAGCGAGCGGGGTGTCGAAGAACTCAACGTTGCCGCGCTTGGCCAGCCGAGAACGGCAGCCGGGGCGGCAATAGATGCCCGTGGTACGCACGGCGTAGAAAAACTGGCCGTCAGCCTCGCTATCACGGGTTTCCACGGCCTGCCAACGCTGTTCGGGGGTGTCGTAGGGTTTCATGATGTGTTCCCAGGTTAGGCTTCAGGCGCGCCACAGGTACCAGGCGGCCACCGTTCGGTAGGGGTGCCATGCCTGGCCCAGCACGCGCATCTGCCCGGGCGTCGGCGCCTTGGCCAGCCCCTTGAGCCGCCGATACCCCTCCCTGATGCCAAAGTCGTCGACCGGCAGGATGTCGGACCGTGCCAGGCTGTAGATCAGCAACATCTCCACCGTCCACCGCCCTACCCCACGCAATGTGATCAACTGTTCGATCAACGCGTCATCGGCCATACCCAAGGCTTCTGCCTGGGTGGGGACTACACCGTCCAGCCGGCCTTGCGCGATGCCCTGGACAGTCGCCAGTTTGCTGGCCGAAAAGCCGCATTCGCGCAGGGCAACCGGGCTCAGCGCCAGCAACTGGTGCGGCTGCGGAAATGCCTGATGCGGGAACAGTGCCAGCAGGCGCCCCAGAATCGCTTCGGCGGCGCGGGCGTGCAGTTGCTGGTAGGCAATGGCGCGCACCAGTGCCTCATAGGGCTCGCGCCCTGGCGTGGCGTGGTGCAGGCACGGGCCCACCGCAGCAATGTGCGCGGCCCAGTCAGCGTCCAGCGCCCGAAGGTGCTCGGCGGCTTCCCGGTAGGCCTGAGGGGAAAGATCGGCCAGGATCATGGCGCCTCCTAGGGGTTAGTGAAAGCCAGCTTAGCGCAGCCGTTCATCGGGCGAACGCCGGTTCTTGCGCAGGTAATTCCTGGTATGCCATTGCCGGCCGTAGGCACGCGCGAATAGAATTGAGAAATATTCACAATCACATCCATCATGGAACCGGGCCTTGGCGACGATGCAGTCCAACGACACGCTGAAACCGACCGAGGTCGCCCTGCTGTATCAATCCCACCACGCCTGGCTACGAGCCTGGCTAAACAGCCGGGTGGGTTGCAGCGAGCACGCTGCCGACCTGGCCCAGGACACGTTCGTGCGCCTGCTGCGGGCCCGCCAGGTATCACCGCTGCGCGAGCCCCGCGCCTACCTGAGCAGCATTGCCCGTGGCCTGATGATCGACCAGTTCCGCCGCCGGGCGCTGGAGCGTGCCTACCAGGAGAGCCTGGCGCACCTGCCCGAGGCCGAAATACCCAGTGAGGAACACCGCCTGGTGATTCTCGACAGCCTTGAACGGCTCGACCGCGCCCTGCATCAGCTCAAGCCACGCGCACGGCAGGCCTTTCTGCTCGCCCAGCTCGACGGTTTGAGCCTGGTGCAGATCAGCCAATGCCTGCACGTGTCCCGTGCCACCGTCGAGCGAGACCTGGCCAAGGCATTTCAGGTTTGCTACCGGTTGCGCTATGCCGATGCATGAGCACAAGCCTGCGCAGGCGCAGGTCGACCAGGCCATCGACTGGCTGGTGAAGCTGCGGTTCGGCAGCCCCAGCCCGCATGCGCAGGAACAGTTCCGGCAGTGGCTGGCCAGCCACCCGCACAACCCGCTGGCCTGGCAGCGGGTGAGCCACCTGGATGAAGAATGGGCGCAATTGCCCAAAGACCTCAGCCGGCGCACGTTGCAGGGCAGCCAACGCCAGCGCATCAGCCGCCGCGACCAACTGAAGTTGCTGGCGCTACTGGCAGTGGGCGGCAGCCTGGGCTGGGCGGCACGAGAGCCACTGGGGTTGCCGCAACTGCTGGCCGACAGCAGCACCGGCACCGGCGAGCGCCGCCAGCTGCAGAGCAGCGACGGCAGCCACATCCAGTTGAACACCGCCAGCGCCATCGACCTGCGATTCAGTGCCGGGCTGCGACAATTGGCGTTGATCCGCGGTGAGGTGAGCCTGGCCAGCAACCCGGACGACACCCGGCCCTTTCGCATCGATACACGCATCGGCCCGCTGCTTACCCTCGATGGCCAGTTGGTGCTCCGGGAAAACGACCAGGGCCTGCTGGTGGCGATACGCCGCGGCGAGGTGACGCTGTTCCCCGGATCGCCCGCGCAACTGCAGGTGCCCCCAGGGGAAACCTGGCAAGTCTGGGCCAACGGTCGCCATCAGGCCGTGCAGCCGCACAACGACCCCTGGGGCTGGACCGACGGGGTACTCAGCGTGCAGCAGATGGCGCTGGGCGAATTCATTACCGAGCTCGCCCGCTACCGCCCCGGTCTGCTGCGCTGCGCACCGCAGGTGGCGCAACTGAGGGTGTCCGGGACCTATCAACTGGCCGACACCGAGCAGATCCTGCGGCTGCTGGCCAGCAGCCTGCCTATTCGCGTGCACCACCGCACCCGTTACTGGGTGAATATCGACGCAGCCTGACTGCACGGGCAAAAAATAAATGAGGTGTAATCTCATTCTCGTTCGGCCTGAAGAAACACAGCCTTAAAAGTGGCCTTCGCAACCTTCAGGAGCGCTCATGATTGCCCCGTGTTTTTCCAGCCCCCACACGCTGCGCCGTGCAGTCGGCACCGCCGTATTGGGCCTTGGCCTGGCCGCCAGCAGCCTGTGCCCGGCCCTCGCCCTGGCAGCGGTGGCCAGCCAGAGCCCGCAAACCGAGTGGGCGATCCCAGCCGGCCCCCTGGCCCCGGCGCTGGACCAGTTGGCCCGCCAGGGCGGCCTGAACCTTGCCTTCCACGCCAACGCCTTGCAAGGCAAGACCACCCACGGCGTTCAGGGCCGGCATGACAGCGCCAGCGCGCTGGCGATCATGTTGCAAGGCAGCGACGTGCAGGCTCAGCAACAGGGCGACAACAGCTTCTTGCTGATGCCCGTGATGGATGCCGGCAATGCCCTGGAGCTGGGCGCCACCAGTATTTCCAGCGACCGGCTGGGCGAAACCACCGAACACAGCGGTTCCTACACCACTGGCGCCGTGACCATCGGCAAGATGCCACAGACCCTGCGGGGCACGCCGCAGTCGGTGAGCGTGGTGACGCGCCAGCGCATCGAGGACCAGAACATCACCAACCTCACCAGCCTGCTGGAGCAGACGCCCGGTGTGGTAGTGAACTACACCGACAGCGAGCGGGTGCAGTACTACTCGCGTGGCTTCCAGATAGACGCCATCCAGTATGACGGCGCCACCGTGGTGCAAAGCAGCGGCGGCGGCGCGTTCATCCAGTCCGATGCAGCCTTCATCGACCGTGCTGAAGTGCTGCGCGGGGCCACCGGCATGCTGCGCGGGGCGGGTAACCCTTCGGGCACGGTGAACCTGGTGCGCAAACGCCCCACCCACAGCTTCCAGGCTTCAGGCACCGCTACCCTGGGGTCCTGGAACGCCCAGCGTTACGTGGCGGATATCTCGGGCCCGCTGACCGACACCGGCAATGTACGTGGGCGGGTGATCGCCGTGCACGACGACCGCGACCTGTTCCAGCATTCGCGCAGCGAGCGCAAGGAGGCGTTCGGGGGTTCGCTGGCCTTCGACCTGGATGAGCGCACCACCCTGACCACCGGGCTGGAATGGACCAAGCTGGATGCCACCGGTGCCTGGGGCAACTTGCCCGCCGATGCCACGGGCGCGCCGTTGCCGTTTGGCCGCAGCACCTACCTGGGCGCCGACTGGAACCGCTGGAACCGCAGTAACCTGAATACCTTCGCCGAGCTGGAACACCGCTTCGACAATGACTGGACGCTGAAGCTGATGGCCCTGCGCTCACATTTCGAACTGGACGACCATGGCTTCAAGCAGACTTTCATGGAACGTGCCCCAGCCAGTCTCAACCCAACCGGTAACCCCTACCTGATGCAATACCAGGTTACCGAAGGTGATGGCGGTGAGAGCCTGCAAAACAACCTCAGCGCCACCTTGAACGGCCCCTTCAGCCTGCTGGGCCGTAGCCACGAACTGATGCTGGGGGTGGAGCGCATCCGCAACGACTCGTATGCCTCGGCCACCAACCGGGTGATCTCCGGGCTGTACGACATCCGCTACTGGAACCCGAAAACCAGCCTGGCCGAACCGGACATTGCCATCACCGCCCACCCCGTGCGCACCCGCACAACCCAGGAGGCGGCGCATGCCACCTGGCGCATTTCGCTGACCGACCCGCTGACCGCGATCATTGGCGCGCGGGCCAACTGGTACGACTACGAGCAGGAAAACAACACAGGGGCCAGCGGCCGTTTCAGCGTCGATCAGAAGATCGTGCCCTATGCAGCGCTGATCTACGACCTGAACGACAACTTCAGCGTCTACGCCAGCTACACCGAAATCTTCAACCCGCAAACCGTGGTGGACAAAACCAACTCGGTGCTCGACCCGGTGGTCGGCGAAGCCTACGAAACCGGCATCAAAGGTGAATTCTACGAAGGCCGCTTGAATACATCCCTGGCGTTCTTCCGCATCAACCAGGTGGGCACCCCGGTGGACGACCTCACGTCGGTCCCAGGCCAGTGCAGCACCTCGGCCCTGTGCAAGATCGCCTCGGGCAAGAGCCGCAGCGAAGGCATCGACCTGGAGGTTTCCGGCGAAATCCTGCCGGGCTGGCAGTTGACCGGCGGCTACACCTACAACACCACCGAGTACGTGAAGAACACCGCTGCCACCAATGGCAATGCGATCCGCACCACCGACCCGCAGCACATGCTGCGCCTGTTCACCCACTATCGGCTGCCCGGCGCACTGGATGCCTGGACCATCGGCGGTGGGGTGCAGGCGCAGAGCGATATCTACGCGCGCAGCGGCCAGGCCAAAGCCACCCAGGCGGGCTATGCGGTGTACAACGCCATGCTCAAGTACGATATCGACCGCAACTATTCGGTGCAGCTCAACGCCAACAACCTGTTCGACAAGGCGTACTACCGGCAGATCAACACCACCGCAACCGGCTACTACTGGGGTGAGCCGCGCAACGTCGCGGTGACCCTGCGCGCAAGCTTTTGACCGCAGCGCCCGTGCGGCCGGGACAGGTCAGTCGGCAACCGCCGACACCTGCCCTGCCCGCCGGTATGCCTGCCTGGCAAAGCACACGAACAACCCGGCCATAAGCGCCAGCGCCATGGGCAGGCCATGGGGCGCCACATCCATGGCCGCACCACTGACCAACGGCCCCACCAGGCTGCCTACCCCCCACAGCAGCCCGACGCTGGCATTGGCGGTGACCAGGTCCTGCCCCTTGAACCGTTGCCCGATCAGCACCAGCGCCAGGGTGTAGATCCCCCCCGCAACCGCCCCCAGCAGCGCCAGCAACGGCCACAGCAGCCAGACCATGTTGAGCAACCAGGGCAGGCCAATACCGATGGCCATCGCCACCAGCCCGCACAACAGATGCAGGCCGGTACGTTCCACGCGATCGGCCAGCCAGCCCAGTGGCAGCTGGAACAGCATGTCGCCGGCAAACACGACCGTCACCATCAGCGCCGCCACGCCCACGGCAAAGCCGTGGCTGGTGGCATACACCGGCAGCAGCGACAACACCACCGCATCGAAGAACGAGAAGAACAGCACGGCCACGCACAAGGCCGGCGCCACCCGGAAGAACCCGGCCAGGCCAAAACTCTTGTCGCCCTCTTCATGGGCCACGTAATCATTAGGCACAGTGAACAGGATGCACAGCAGTGCCAGGCCATAGCAGGCGGTGACCACACCGGTTATCCACGGGCTGCCGGCGCCCAGCACTGCGAGCATGGCCGGGCCCAATACCTGGAAGCCGGTGAAACTGGTGGCGTAAAGGGCCATGATCTTGCCGCGGTTGTGGTCGGGGCATAGCTCGTTGACCCAGGATTCGCCCAGAATGATGACGATCCCCATCCCAAGCCCGAGCCCCAGTCGCAGCAGCGCCAGCATCCACAGCGAGCCGAACGCAGGCTCGAGCAGGGCGATGCTGACGGTGCACAGGCCGAAGCACAGCAGGTAAAGGTTGCGCCGGCTGAGGTGCCGGCAACAGGCATCGACCAGAAACGCCGAGAGCATCATCCCCGCCGCCGGAATGGCCGAAATGACGCCGATTTCCAGGGTGCCGGCCCCGGCCTCATGCAGGCGCAACGACACCAGCGGCAGTGTGGCCCCCAGGCTGAAACCCACCACCGAAACGGCGAACAGCAGGCCCGCCAGCAAACGCATGTTCATGTACCACTCCTCGCAAACCGATAAGACGTGCACACACAGGCTCGCCCACCAGGGCGGCGGGCGATGCGCAAACGCAGATCAGTTCAGGTGTGGCGAGAAGGTGAAGGCAAACAGCACGCTGCGCCGGCGCTTGAGCACCGTGTCACTCGGCCACGCGCGGCGCAGGCCCTCAAGGGCTGGCTGACGGGTGCTGGGCAGGGACAGGAAACGGCGCATTGCTAGGGCTTCTACGCAGAGGTGACAGGAAGAGGCGGCACTCTAGGCCACCGCAGGCAATACCGTCAATTGCCCGCAGGCCTTGCCGCAGCGAAGGGGCTGCAACGCAGCCCCCTATCATCAGCGCTTGCCGGTGCTGGGCAACAGGATCGCCAGTACCCCGAACAGCGGCAGGAACGAGCACAGCCCGTACACATACTCGATACCGCGCAGGTCAGCCACATACCCCAGCAACGCCGCCCCGATGCCGCCGAAGCCGAACATCAGGCCGAAGAAGATGCCGGCGATCATGCCCACACTGCCGGGTACCAGTTCCTGCGCGTAGACCACGATGGCGGAGAATGCCGAGGCCAGGATGAAGCCAATCACCACACTCAGCACGGTGGTCCAGAACAGGTCGGCGTAAGGCAGCGCCAGGGTGAACGGCGCCACACCCAGGATCGAGAACCAGATCACGGCCTTGCGCCCGATGCGGTCGCCAATAGGGCCGCCGAAGAACGTACCCGCCGCCACCGCGCCCAGGAACAGGAACAGGTGCAGTTGCGAGCTGGCCACCGATACCCCGAACTTCTCGATCAGGTAGAAGGTGAAGTAGCTGGTGAAGCTGGCCATGTAGAAGTACTTGGAGAACACCAGCAGGCCGAGTACCACCAGCGCTGCAACCACCCGCCCGCGGGAAATGCCATGGGTAGCCTGCACCGGCTTGCGGGCCTTGGCCTGGTTGAGGTGCTCGGTGTACCAGCGGCGCAGCATCAGGGTGACGCCCAGGAAGAACAGCGCGGCGACGCCGAACCACGCCACGTGGGTCTGCCCGAACGGTATGACAATGGCGGCAGCCAGCAGCGGGCCCAGGGCAGAGCCCGTGTTACCGCCCACCTGGAAGGTCGACTGGGCCAGGCCAAACCGCCCCCCGGACGCCAGGCGCGCAATGCGCGAGGTTTCCGGGTGGAAGGTGGAAGACCCGATGCCCACCAGGGCAGAAGCCAGCAGGATCATCGGGAAACTGCCAACGAATGCCAGCATCACGATGCCGATCAGCGTGCACACAGTGCCCATGGGCAGCAGGTTGGGGTTGGGTTTGCGGTCAGTGAAAAAGCCCACCCAGGGCTGCAGCAGGGAGGCGGTGATCTGGAACGTGAGGGTAATCATGCCGATCTGGGCGAAGCTCAGGTTGTAATTGGCCTTGAGCATCGGGTAGATGGCCGGCAGCACCGACTGGATCAGGTCGTTGATCAGGTGCGCCAGGGCGCAGAAGCCGATGATGCGCATCACCAGCGGCGTGGCGTTGCTCGCCGGGGCTGGGGTGGACGCCGGGGTGGCGCTGGGGGTGGCCATGGCCTGGATCTCCGTCGGAATGCTGGGCTCCGATTATCGGGAAACAAATAGATACATAGCTACCTTTTTTTCCCCTCGTCGCCATGCACTTGTAAATGGTTCTCAATATAATTAGCATCTTTTGCCCTTGCCCCTGTCAACGTCGGGCGCCCGCGCCCCTCTCTTGAGCAGCCCTGTCCATGCGCCCGATGCCCGCCCAGCAGTTGCAGCCCGACCCACATGATGAAGCCATGCAATGGTTTGCACTGCTGCGCCAGCCTGGGTGCGATCAACCCCTTCAACACGCCTTCGCTGCATGGTGCCAGGTGCCACAAAACGCACAGGCGTATGCGGAGTTGCAGGCGGTGTTGCAACGCGTGCAGCCCCCTGCAGCCCGACCTCGCCCGCAGCTGGCGCAGGTGCGTCACGGGCATTTGGGCAAATGGCTAGCGCTGGTGTTTCTGCTCGGCCTGGCGATTGCTGCATGCCTGTACTGGCCGCTGTTGCAGCGCCTTGGCAGCGAATTGCACACCGAGGCCGGCGAGCGCCGGAGCACACGCCTCGCCGATGGCACTGCACTGCACCTGGACAGCGCCACAGCGATGAACGTCGACCTGCGCAGCCGCACCCGTCAATTGCAGTTGGTGCAGGGCCAGGTGTTGCTGGAGGTGATGCTGGACGGGCGGGCCATGCAGGTGGAGGTTGGCCAGGCACGTGTGGAAGTGCTCGGCACCCGCCTGCAAATCGCCCGTTTGGCCGGGCGCGATGAGCTGACGGTGTTCAACGGCAAGGCCATGGTTACCCAAGGCGGTGATCAACGCTTGGTCGCGGCCGGTGAACGTGTCAGCTTCGATGACACCCACATCGGCCAGGTGCAGAAAGCTGACCTGAAAACCGCCGACAGCTGGCGCAACGGTCATCTGGTCGCCAAAGACGCTCCACTGGACGAAGTGCTGGCGCGCCTCGCGGGTTACCAGGGCCGGCGCCTCTGGCTACTGGATGACCAAGCGGCGCAACGGCGGGTGAGCGGCAATTTCAACCTTGATCGCCCGGCAGAAAGCCTGGCCCAAGTGGCGGGCCCGCAACACCTGACGCTTCAAGGGCTCCCTGGGTGGCTGATAGTGCGCTGAACCGGAACTGGCTGCTAAGTTTTTGAAAGCGTGCAAATTTTTTTTGAAAGGAGTGTTGACAGGGGGGGCGTTCAAGAGAATAATGCGCGCCATCGGCTACATAGCTCAGTTGGTTAGAGCATAGCATTCATAATGCTGGGGTCCGGGGTTCAAGTCCCTGTGTAGCCACCAAATCCTGCTTCGGCCTGTCAATGACAGTTTACGAAGCAACCTGAAAAGCCCGCCTTGTGCGGGCTTTCTTGTTTCTGACGTTTGTTTCGAGCTTCAGCTGAGCTTGCCTGATTACTCAAACAGTGCCTGAACCCGGGCCAGAACGTCGTCCATTACAACCTCAGGCACTGCTTCTATGCGTTTGGCGCTGCGAGCCTCAAGGTCGACAGTACGAATCTGGTTGCACAGCACCACACCTTGCGTCTCAGCGCCGCTGCCACTCAAAGTGACGGCAAAGCCGGCGTAACGAGCGAAGTCGCCACCCTGAGTGATCGGCGCGATCACCGCCAACCCGGTTGCATTGTAAGCCGCAGGCGTAAGCACCAGCGCTGGGCGATAGTCGCCTTGTTGTTCTCGCCCCTCGGTGGGGTTGAGGTTCACGCGCACAATGTCACCACGATTGAATTTTGCTCTTCTCACGCTTCACGCCCCACCGGTGGCATCGCATTCCAAGCGGCAAGCTCTGCCGGCTCCGGGGCAGACAAATCACATTGCTTCATCAGATCGGCCAATTGGTAATGAGGCTTGGCTTTCGCCGGCTTCAGCGTCATGCCCTCAGCAGACACATCAAGCCTGAGAACGTCACCGCTGACCAAATTCATGAGCTTGAGCACCGCGGCTGGTAGACGAATCGCTGCGCTATTGCCCCATTGTTGAACTTTCACTTCCATAAGCACCTCCATAAAGTATCTTCATTGTAGATACATAAAATGCTTTGGCAAGCAGATATATGGGCGGTTGCCGTATAGCAGTCTCTTCATGTCTGCCAGAGGTCTTACCGCAACCCCACCCCACTCACCGCGACAGCTACCCCCAAACCCATCAGCGCCACCCCGATCACCCGGTCAGCCATCCGTTGCCGCTCAATCATCGCCCTGCGCAGCACCGGGCTTGAGAAGAACACTGCCACCAGGCTGAACCACGCCCAATGCGCCACCGACATGAAGGCGCCGTAGGCGAAGTTCAGCCACAGTGGGCTGCCCGGTTGTACAACCTGGCTGAAGGCACTGATCACGAACAGCATGGTTTTGGGGTTGAGGCAGTTGGTGAGGAAACCTGTGCGCAGCGCCTGCAACAGGCTGCCGGCCGTGGCGGCAGGTTGGTCGAGGTTGATGCGCTGTATGTTGGTAAATGACCGGTAACCCAGGTAGAACAGGTAGCCGGCGCCTAGCGCCTTCATGATCAGAAACAGGGAGGGACTTTGGCTGATGAGCACTGCGATACCGAAGACGGTATACAGCACGTGCACCTGCACCCCCAGCGCAATGCCCATTGCCGCCGCCAGCCCGGCCATCCGGCCCTGGGCATAGCTACTGCGGGTGACCATGGCGAAATCAGCCCCGGGGCTGACGACGGCAAGCAGGGTGAACAGGGCGACGGCGAAGAGTTCGGTCATGGGAGCGCTCCAGATGAGTGACGAAAATGCACTGACGGCGCTATTTTCGGGGGCTCTGAGGCTGGGGAAAATCGATTTATAGTTGAGGTTATCTGCTAGTTTAAGTCACAGATTTCTTGTTTAAAGTACCAACGCCATGAGCCTGCCTCCCCTCAACACCCTGCGCTATTTCGACATCGCAGCCCGCACGCAGAACTTCGTGCGCGCAGCCGAACAACTGCACGTTACCCACGGCGCCGTCAGCCGCCAGGTACGCCTGCTGGAGGAAAGCCTTGGCATAACGCTGTTCGAGCGCCGCAACCGGGCGATTTTCCTGACCCCGGCAGGCCGCGCCCTGCACGCCACTACCCGGGCGGTCTTCGAGCAGCTGGAAACCGCCGTGCAGCAGCTCACCCGCCACGACGATGTCACGTTGGTCGTGTCCTGCGAGCCGACTATCGCCATGCGCTGGCTGATCCCTCGGCTGCCCCGCCTGCACGCGGCCCATCCAGACTTGCAGCTGCAACTGGTGGCTGCTGGCGGGCCGCTGGACTTCGCACGAACCGGCGTCGACCTGGCGATCCGCCGCGACGACTTCCGCTGGCCCAGCCATCTGTACCAGCAAAAAATCTGCGATGAGTGGATCGGCCCGGTGTGCCGCCCTGGCGCGCCGTTGAAGCTGGAAGGCCAGCGCCTGCTGCACAGCGCCACACGCCCCGACGCCTGGGCTACCTGGCTGCACCTGAACGGCCAACCGCCCTGCCCCGGCGAACGCGGCGATTTCGAGCATTTCTACCTGTCGATTCAGGCAGCGGGCGCGGGTCTGGGCATGGCCATGGCCTCGGCATTGATGGTGGGTGACGAACTGGACAGCGGGCAGTTGCAGTCACCGTTTGGCTTTGTGCCGGACGGCTCTGCCTATTACCTGCTGAGCAACCACCGCCTCGATGACGGCGGTAAACGCCAGCGCTTCGCTCAATGGGTGACCGAGCAATGCCAGGGTTGCCTGGCTCACCTGGGCTTGGTGCAAAACGACGAACCCGCACTGCCGTCCCCACCCCAGGTGCGGTAGCCGGCGGTGTCCAAGTGAATGCGGCCGCTTGGGTAGCGGCCCAGGCCCATGTTCCACGCCTGACCATGCTGCTGCCAGAACTGGCACAGCGGGCCGGGGTTGGCCGCGGGCGGCAGCAGAATATCCACCGCAAAGGCCCGGGTATGAGCGCTGCCAGGAGCACCGCCGGCACAGCGGTTCAGGCCTGGGTCGCGATAGGCCGATACCACTTCGAAGGCCGGCAGGATGCCTTGACCATTCAGGGCCTTGAGCAGAGAGAGGGTTGAACGCACTGCAGGCCAGTTGCCCGGAGGGGGTACGGCAAAGGGCGCGGCGCGGCAGGGCTGCCAGTCGGACGCAGAACGCAGCAACTGGTGAATGGGCACCACCCCATAAAGGCGGGCATCTACCAGCATTTCCCGAAACGGCCGCGTCGGGTGGTCGCCCGCCCACTGGGCGAACATCCACACATCCCGTGTATCAGCCTGGGCTGCACTCGCCGCCAGCAGGCCCGCCATCAGCAACCGTGTGTTCACGCCGCCCTCCCCTGCCTGCCTGCAACAGTGGCCGGCGCGGGCTCAGTCTTCGAGCAGCGTGCAGGCCATCACCAGGGCATCCTCACGACCGCCCGCCACTGGATAATAGTCGCGCCGGCGGCCGATTTCGTTGAAACCGAAGCGCTCGTACAAGCGATAGGCCGGGTTGCTGGCGCGTACCTCCAGGAAGCACTCCCGGCCGTTGAGCTGGTAGGCGCGGGCCATCAGGTGTTCAAGCAGCCGCAAGCCCAGGCCCCGGCCTTGGTTTTCCGGCTTGACGGTGATGTTGAGCAGGTGCGCTTCGTCGATGATCACGTTGATCACGCCATGACCCACCTGCTGCTGGCCGTCGAACATCAGCCACACTTCATACGATTTGAGCGCATCCAGAAAAATCCCCCGGGTCCAGGGGTGGCTGAATGCGGCGTATTCGATTTTCAGCACGGCATCCAGATCCGCCTCGGTCATGGGGCGGAAACTGATCGAGTCACTCATTCAACGTGCTTCCAGCGCGCCATCAGCTGGCGCATGGCTTTCCAGACGTCCGCCTTGCGCTGCGGCTCGTCCATCAACAGTTCAAGGCCCGGCAAGGCCCAGGCATCGCCCAGGCCGCCGAGCGGGAGGGTTTGGTAATAGGCCTGCTCGTCGGCATTGGCGGCAAAACGCAGCGCGGGCAGCCCGACCAGCCACAGGCAGGTGCAGGGGGCGTCTTCCAGCCGCGCCTGGACGAAGCTCTGGACAAAATCCCGTGCGGCTTCGGGGCCCTGGTCCATGTTGCCGCGCACCAGCAGCGGCCAGCGTACCGGCTCGCCGATGATCTGCGGGGCATCGGGCAGGCCGGCTGCGCGCAGCATGTCCTTGAGCAGCAGGTAGGAGGGGTCGCGGCTCTGGAACGGCTGGCCGGTAGCAAGTTCAACCAGCAGCAGGCAACTGCCGGCGCGCAGCAGCTGCAGCGAGAAGCGCGGTGGCGGCACAGGGGCGGCGCGGGGCGCTGCGGGTTGCGCCTCGGGCTCGCTGGGCTTGGCGGCGGGTTTGCTGGTGCCCGGGCGCGGAACCTCGATTTTTGGCCGCTCGGCAACGCGGGCCTGGGCGATGACAGGTGCCTGCTCGCCCGGTGGGGCCGGCCTTGCGTCGAAGTCAATGTCTTCGACCGGCATGACCGGCAGCAACAGTTCGGGCCGCGACGGCGCAGCGAACGGCAGTTCGGCGCGCGGCAACCAATGCACCACTTGCATGGCGGAAAGGTAGGCGCGACGACGGGGTTCGGTGAGCAAGGGCGGGTATCCGAGGGGTGAAGGCGGTTGCGCATTCTAACGTGTACGGCGTCGTTTTTGCAGCGCCCATCAGACCGAGCGCCGCTCGATCTGCCAGGCGCCACTAAAACCGAGACATACACACCCCATTACAGACCAAGGGGTAAAACCCCAGGCCCCGGATGCAGTACAATCGCCCCCTTTTTCTTGGCAACGAGCCCAAGCCAATGATCGAACCCAAGCGCGTCCTGCGCGCCCTAGCCGAACACTGGGCCTTGATCGAGCCGCTGTGCGAGCGCTTCGACCAGGGCACCCTGAGCCTGGTGGAGCTGCGCCACCACGTGGCCCGCCAGCAGGTCGAAAGCACCCCGCAGGACATCACCCAGCTGCTTGATGTGTGGATCCGCCTGGATATTCTGGTGCCGGTGGCCAAGAGCCCCAACCGCTTCGAGCTCAACGCCCAGATCCACGACTTCCTGGCTTACCTGCGCCGCGAGCACCGGCTGGGCCTGTGCCTGGAAATCGAAGCCTACCTGCGCCACCTGGAGCGCCTGGCCGGGCACATCCAGGATGCCTTCGACAACCGTGACAGCGACGACCTGGCGCGCCAGCTGCGCCTGCTCGACATGCGCGTGCGCGATGTGCTGAAGAAGCTCGACAATGACGAGCAGGCCCTGGTGGCCGTGGCCGAGCGGGCCAAAACCAGCAACCGCCAGATCCCCCTGCGTCAGCGCTACGCCGAAGTACTGGCTACCTGGGACGAATACGTCGAGCCCATGATCCAGCTGGTGAACGCCGACGGCGCCTTCGAGCAGGGCGTGCGCAAGGTGGAAACCGTGCTGCTGAAACTGCTGGGCGAACAGGCGCGCCTGGGGCACCTGGTCGACGACGACATGCTGCTGCGCACCCACGCGCGCATCCTGGAAATGCAAACCAGCGCCCAGCTTACCCTGCGCCACGCCCGCGAGCTGCTGCTGCCGCTGCGTGAAGAGGCGCGCCGGCACAACGCCGTGACCCGGGGCGCGGCACTGGCACTCTCGGTGATCCGCCGCAAGGGCCTGGACGCCCTGCCGCAGGCTGCCATGCCACTGTTCACCCGGCCGCAGAGCACCTTCCTGGGCAGTGCCAGCCAGGTGGAGGCCTATGTGTATGCCCTGGCCCGCTTCGAGCCCAAACCGGCACGTTTCCCCAAGGCCCACAAGCCTTCCTCCGGCGCCCTGCCCCGTGCACCGCGTACGGTCAAGGAAATGACCGATCGCTGCGAGCAGGCGCTGCCACTGCCCGACCTGATGGTGTGGCTGCTGGAGCAGGAGCCCGAGGGCGCGACCGACGAGCTGCTGTACTGGTTCTCGCGCCTCTCGCGGGAGAAGCGCTTCAAGCGCCAACGCCTGGACCGCCGTGACTACACCACCCAGGAACACCGGGTCAGCCTGCGCTCGTTCGCCCTGACCTCCAGCCGCGAAGACGCCACCACAGCGCCTACCGATACCAACGCGAGCCCAGCCCATGCATCTTGATCTTTCCGAACTGTCCCAGCTCGCGCCGATCTTCCGCGAGCTGTTCAAAGGTTTTCACGTCAGCCGCCGCGACCCCGAGCTGTACGCCCAGTTGTCGAACTTCCAGGACCAGTACCGCACCCTGTTCAAGGCCCTGGGCTTCGAGCTGGTGTGCGATACCCGCGGCTTCTACTACTTCGTGCCGGACATGGCCGCGGCGCAGGTGAACAAGACCGCCCAGCGCCTGTCGCTGTTCACCTTCATCCTGGTCGAGCACCTGGCCGACCAAGGCCGTGACCCGATGGCCGTGCTGGACGGCGGCAGCCTAGGCCGTGACGAACTGCCCTCGCTGCTGGACAAGTACCGCGACCTGTTTCTGCAGGCCGAGGTACAGACGGTGGACGAGCTGGAGGAGAAGATCCTGCGGCGTATGACCCAGCTCGGCTTTGCCCACGAAGAAGGCGGCATCTACCGCTTTCTGCCACCCATGCACCGTTTTCTCGATGTGTGCCTGGCCGTGCAGCAGGACCGCGACCTGGCAGCCACCTTGCACAGCGACCTTCCCCTGCCGACCCCGGTCTTGGTCGAGGAAGAAAGCCCCGAAGCACTCAACCGCACCGACGACCCGCTGGACCTCAGCCCCTTCGAGGGCGAGGAAAGCGAGGAGCAGGCCTTGGCGCGGGCCATTCGCGAAGAGCAACAGGAGATTGACGCATGAGCCAGGAACGCTACGGTATCCGCCGCTTCGCACTGCTCAATACGGCTGGCTACAGCCTCGGCCTGTTCCCGCTGGAACACCCACTGTCGGTGTATGGCGCCAACAACCTGGGCAAGTCGGCGTCGATCAACGCCCTGCAGTTCCCCATTCTGGCGCGCATGTCGGACATGAGCTTCGGCAAGTACAGCCTTGAGCAGTCGCGCCGCTTCTACTTCGCCAGCGACACCTCGTACATTCTTTGCGAGCTGAGCCTGCCCCACGGCACCCACGTGATCGGCGTGGTCGGCCGTGGCCCGGGCGGTGGCTTCGGTCACCAGTTCTTCGCCTACAAAGGCGAGCTGGACCTGGCCCACTACCAGAAGAACGACACCTGCCTACGCCAGAAGGAGCTGTTCACCAACCTTGAACGCCTGGGCATCAAGGCCTACGAGGTGAAGCCCGACGAGCTGCGCCGGCTGCTGGTCGGCGGCCACACCTCGATACCGCTGGACCTCACCCTGATCCCGCTGCGCTCCACCAGCGAGCAGAGCCTGAAAACCTTCCGCGCCCTGTTCATCAACCTGTTGCACATGCGCGAGATCACTGCAGCCAAGCTCAAGCAGCTGTTCCTGGATGCCTTCGAACACAGCCTGCGCTCCGGCAGCGTCGACTACATTGCCGCGTGCGAGGAAGCCTTCCGCGACGTGCGCCGCATGGAGCAGGACTACAACGCCCTGGTCGCCGCCGGCCCCCTGGTGGAAGCCCTGGCCGGTGGCGTGGCCCAGCGCGACATCCTGCGCGGCAAGCTGCACCGCATTTCGCCGGTGCTCGACACCCTGCTGGGCACCTGGCAGGAATACGCCATGGCGCGCAAGGAAGAGCTGGTCATCCAGGCCGAGCACTACCGCGGCGAGCAGGACCGCCTGCAGAACGACCAGCGCGGCGGCACCCAGGAGCTGATGCGCCTGGAGCGGGAAATCACCGGCATCCAGCGCTGGTTGGGTGAGCTGTCGGTGCTGCGCCACCGCTTTGCCCTGGTCGACGACGTCAAGGTGCTGGAACAGCAACTGCTGGCGGCCAAGGACGCCCACGACGAGCTGGCCGGTGCCCTGGCCCAGTCTCGCCAGTTCAGTGCCGAAGACCTGGACGAGCGCGTGCGCGATCTGGAAAAACGCCTGAAACAGGTCAGGCAGCAGCTGGACCACGCCGACAACAACAGCTATGCCCGCCTGCGCGAAGAGTTTTCGCAGCAGGACGTCGACCGCCTGATGCGCCTGTTCAACGGCGCCCTGTTCAGCCTGCCGCTGGGCGAGCGCGGCATCGAGCTGGACGACAGCGACCTGTGGGTCAAATCGCTGGAAGCGGTGCTCGACGGTTTCAAGGGCGAGCGCTTCGAGGCCCCTGGCCTTTCCATCGACCTCACCCACATCGACCCGCCTGCGCTTCAGGCGTTGGCCGACCGCGCTGCATTGCGCGACCAGAAAGAGCGCCTGGACAAGGAGCTGCGGCAGCTGAAGACCCAGCAGGCCGTCAGCGCCGACCGCTCCGCCTCCAAGGCGCAGACAGAAGCCCTGTACCAGCAGGTGCTCGACGCCCAGAAGGCACTGGAAGACTTCCGCCGCAGCCAGACCCTGGCCGCCGAGGAACCCGAGAAGCTGGAGCAGCTGTCGCAGCTGGAAGCCGCCCAGGATGAGCTCAAGCGCTCCAGCGACGCCTTCACCGAGCGCGTCCAGCAGCTGTCTGCCAAGCTGCAGCTGGTCGGCCGCCAGATCGGCGACCTGGAGTCCCAGCAACGCACGCTCGACGACGCCCTGCGCCGCCGCCAGCTGCTGCCTGCCGACCTGCCCTACGGCACGCCGTTCATGGAAGCCGTCGATGACTCGATGGACAACCTGCTGCCGCTGCTCAACGACTACCAGGACAGCTGGCAGGCTTTACAGCGCGTGGACAACCAGATCGAGGCGCTGTACGCCCAGGTACGCCTGAAGGGCGTGGCCAAGTTCGACAGCGAGGACGACATGGAGCGCCGCCTGCAACTGCTGGTGAACGCCTATGCCCACCGCACCGACGAAGCGCTGACCCTGGCCAAGGCCCGCCGCGCGGCGGTTACCGATATCGCCCGCACCTTGCGCAACATCCGCAGCGACTACGACAGCCTGGAACACCAGCTGGCCTTGTTCAACCGCGAGATCAACCGGCGCCAGGTGTCCAACCTGGAAAGCTTCCGGGTGGTGCTGGCGCCCAACAAGGAGGCCCTCAAGCACATCGACCAGATCATCCACAGCGCCGGCCAGTACGAAGAAGGCGAGACCCTCTCGGTGTTCGACCTGACGCAAAGCGCCGAGCAGGACAACAAGAACGAAGAGGCCAAGGAATACTTGGCGCGGCTGGTGGCGGCCAACCACAACCAACTGGGGCTCAAGGACCTGTTCGAACTGGCGTTCGAGATCACCAAGGTCAATGGCCAGCCGGTGATCCACGCTGACATCGACGGCGCGGCGTCCAACGGCACCACCATGACCATCAAGGCGCTGACCAACATGTACCTGTTGCTGCACCTGATGGACCGCGACCTGGCCGGCCGCATTCGTCTGCCGTACTACCTGGACGAAGCTGCCGACATCGACGAACGCAACCAGGCAGCCCTGCTGGAAACCAGCCTGCAGCTGGGCTTCGTGCCGATTCTGGCGAGCGTGAAACCGCAGGTGTCGGCACGGGTGGCGATTGACCTGGAAGGGGGCAGCGGCCCCAATGGCATCTACATCGACGAGGCGGACTGGAAGTACATCAGCCGGCTGGATGAGGTGAAGGCGGTTGTGCGCGAGGGGCAGGCCGAAGAGTTGGCCTGACGGTGCACCCTGTGGGGCGGGGTTACCTGCTAATAATGCACTGCTGCAATTATTCGCGGGTGAACCCGCTCCCACAAGGATCGCGCCAGCATTCAGATTTTTGGCACACAGTTGCTTCTACGCTATCGCGCTGGGCGATGATTCAACGAGCAAACCCCACTCCCTGTGGGAGCGGGTTCACCCGCGAAGCAGGCAGCGCGGTGTATGGCACCGCCTTCGCCGGTGTTCGCGGCTGAAGCCGCTCCCACACGGTGGATTGCGCCAGCATTCAGATTTTGTGGAAGACAGTTGTTCCCACAGGATTGATGTTGTAGCAGCAGGGTTAGTGCTGCTACAGGGTTACTGCTGTGCCCAGGGCAGAATCGGGATCGCGGTCACGGCGTTCTGCGGGCTGCCTTCCACAATGCGGTCGCTGTATACCAGGTACACCAGCGTGTTGCGCTTCTTGTCCAGGAAGCGCACTACCTGCATGGTCTTGAACACCAGCGAGGTGCGCTCCTTGAATACCACGTCGCCATCCTTCAGGTCGCCCTTGAAGCTGATCGGCCCAACCTGACGACAGGCAATCGACGCTTCCGCACGGTCCTCCGCCAACCCCAGCCCACCCTTCACCCCGCCCGTCTTGGCTCGAGACAGGTAGCAGGTCACGCCCTCGACCTTGGGGTCGTCAAACGCTTCGACCACAATGCGGTCGTTCGGCCCCAGGAACTTGAAGACAGTGGATACCTGGCCGATCTCCTCGGCGCCGGCCAGCATGGGCAGCGCAAGCGCCGCCACGGCAAAGATCTTTTTCAGCGTAGTCATACCAGTACCAGATTGTCGCGATGCACCAGCTCAGGCTCGGCGCTGTAACCCAGTATCGTCTCGATGGCATCGGACGGCTGGCCAATAATCTTCTGCGCTTCCAGGGCACTGTAGTTGGCCAGGCCGCGTGCGACCTCCAGGCCATCGGGGCCCACGCACACCACCATTTCGCCGCGGCGGAAGCTGCCCTGCACGGTCTTGACGCCGACCGGCAGCAGGCTCTTGTTGGCCTGTCGCAGGGCCTGCACGGCACCGGCATCCAGCACCAGGGTGCCACGGGTCTGCAGATGCCCCGCCAGCCACTGCTTGCGGGCGGCCAGCATGCCACGCTCGGGGGACAACAGTGTACCCAGTTGCTCGCCGGCCTTGAGGCGGTCGAGCACACGCTCGATGCGCCCACCGATGATGATGGTATGGGCCCCGGAACGCGCCGCCAGGCGCGCTGCGCGCAGCTTGGTCTGCATGCCGCCACGGCCCAGGGCACCGCCGGTTCCACCCGCCACCGCATCCAGCGCCGGGTCATCGGCGCGGGCTTCGCTGATCAGCTGGGCATTTGGGTTGTTGCGCGGGTCGGCGTCGAACATGCCGTCACGGTCGGTAAGGATCACCAGCAGGTCAGCCTCTACCAGGTTGGCCACCAGCGCCGCCAAGGTATCGTTGTCGCCAAAGCGGATTTCGTCGGTGACCACGGTGTCGTTCTCGTTGATCACCGGCACCACGCCCAGCTCAACCAGGGTGCGCAGGGTGCTGCGGGCGTTCAGGTAACGCTTGCGGTCGGACAGGTCGTCATGGGTCAGCAGGATCTGTGCAGTGTGCTTGCCATGCTCGCCAAAGCTGGACTCCCAGGCCTGCACCAGGCGCATCTGGCCAATGGAAGCGGCAGCCTGCAGCTCGTTCATCGCACTCGGTCGCGACGTCCAGCCCAGCTGGCTCATGCCAGCCGCCACGGCCCCGGAAGACACCAGCACCAGCTCAACCCCCGCCTCACGCAGCGCGACCATCTGCTCGACCCACACGGCCATGGCACCGCGGTCGAGGCCTTTGCCATCGGCGGTCAGCAGCGCACTGCCAATCTTCACGACCCAGCGCCTGGCGCCCGTCACCTTGCTTCGCATCTTCTTCCAACCTATGTCGAATCTGTAGATACCGTGGATACAAAAACGCCGCTCCAGAGAGCGGCGTTTAGTGTACTGCAACCGGTCAGTCGCGCACGTAAATGATTTCCGGGCCGTCTTCGTCGTCCTCGAAATCATCGTCCCAGCCGTCGTCGTCGCCAATGTCGTGCACGCTCTTCACGCCAGTGCGGCGCAAGGTGCGGGCATCGTCCAGGGCCTGCAACTGGGCACGGGCTTCGTCTTCGATGCGCTGGTCGAGGTCGGCCAGTTCTTCGGCGTAGGCCGGGTCGTTGGCCAGGCGGTCGGCGCGGTCTTCGAGGTAGCGCATGAGGTCGTGGCTGAGCTTGTCGGTGCCTTGCTTGGAGATGGCCGAGATCACGTAGACCGGGCCTTCCCACTGCAGGCGGTCGATCACTTCCTGCACACGTTCGTCGCGCTCGTCGTCCATGACCATGTCCGACTTGTTCAGCACCAGCCAACGTTCACGTTCGGCCAGCGACGGGCTGAAGCGGGTCAACTCGTTGACGATGACTTCTGCGGCATCGGCCGGGCTGCTTTCGTCCAGCGGCGCGATGTCGACAAGGTGCAGCAGCACACGGGTGCGCGCCAGGTGCTTGAGGAAGCGAATACCCAGGCCAGCGCCCTCGGAGGCGCCTTCGATCAGGCCGGGGATGTCGGCGATGACGAAGCTCTTCCAGCGGTCGACACTGACCACACCCAGGTTTGGCACCAGGGTGGTGAACGGGTAGTCGGCCACTTTCGGCTTGGCGGCCGATACCGAGCGGATGAAGGTGCTCTTGCCAGCATTGGGCAAGCCCAGCAGGCCGACGTCGGCGAGCACTTTCATTTCCATCTTCAGGTCGCGCTGGTCGCCCGGCTTGCCTGGGGTGGTCTGGCGCGGCGCACGGTTGGTGCTGGACTTGAAGCGGGTGTTACCCAAGCCGTGCCAGCCGCCCTGGGCGACCATCAGTTTCTGGCCTGGGGTAACCAGGTCACCAATCACCTCCTGGGTGGAAGCGTCGATCACGGTGGTGCCCACCGGCACGCGCAGGAACAGGTCTTCACCCTTCTTGCCGGTGCAATCGGTGCTGCCGCCATTGGAGCCGCGCTGGGCTTCGTGGTGACGGGTGTAGCGATAGTCGACCAGGGTGTTTAGGTTCTCGTCGGCAACCATGTACACCGAGCCGCCGTCGCCGCCGTCACCACCGTTGGGGCCACCGTTCTCGATGAATTTTTCGCGACGGAAGCTCATGCAACCGTTGCCGCCGTCGCCGGCCTTGACCCGAATGGATACTTCGTCAACAAACTTCATTAAAACCGCCTCTCGTCGCTAGACGAGTTGAATGACTCAAAAACATGAGGCTCTTGCAAAAATGAGCGCGGCGGCCCCGTACGACCGTAGAAACCAACGCCGGCAACCCAGACAAACAGCTTTGCAAGAGGCTCACCACAAACGAAAAAGCCCCGTCGCATGACGGGGCTTCTGGAGCGACGTCGCGATTAAGCGGCGACGATGCTCACGTAACGGCGCATGAACTCGCCTTTCTTCTCGAACTTGATCACGCCTTCGATCTTGGCGAACAAGGTATGGTCCTTGCCCATGCCAACGCCGTAGCCAGCGTGGAATTCGGTGCCGCGCTGACGGACGATGATGTTGCCTGGCTTGATAACCTGGCCGCCATACATCTTCACGCCAAGGCGTTTCGATTCTGAGTCGCGACCGTTACGAGTACTACCACCAGCCTTCTTGTGAGCCATGGTTCAATTCTCCAAATAAATTCAGGGGATCTAGGGGATTAAGCCTGGATGCCGGTGATTTTGATCTCGGTGAACCACTGGCGGTGGCCCATACGCTTCATGTGGTGCTTACGACGACGGAACTTGATGATGCGAACCTTGTCGTGGCGGCCTTGCGAAACGACTTCGGCCACTACTTTAGCGCCAGCAACAACTGGAGCACCGATGGTGACTTCTTCACCGTTGGCGACCAGCAGGACGCGATCGAAGGTCACGGATTCGCCAGTGGCGACTTCCAGTTTTTCGATCTTGAGGAATTCACCTTCAGCGACTTTGTACTGCTTGCCGCCGGTAACGATTACTGCGTAAGACATGGTATTTCTCCGATAATCCTGCTCACCCAGCGCTTTATATGATGAGTATTGGCTGGCATGGCTGCACAGGGCTGGAACGGCCCGGCGCAATTGCGTAAGGCAGGTGCTGCCCAGGAAGTTAGGGTGCGCGATTGTACGCAACCCGGGTTTTGCTTGCAAGTACCGCCCCCGGCCGACTGGCACCGTGCCTTGACACACCGGGACCCGCAACCTAGCATGCCGCGCAACCTCACTGGAGCAGCCGATGCAACCCCAAACCTTCTACCGTGCGGTGGCTGACGATTTCAGCGCCGTCGACGAGATCATCAAGAAGCAGCTGACCTCGCGCGTGCCGTTGGTATCGAAGATCGGCGACTATATCACGTCCGCCGGTGGCAAGCGTCTGCGCCCGCTGCTGGTGCTGCTGTGCGGCAAGGCCCTTGGGCACCAGGGCGACGACCTGCGCCTGCTGGCCGCCACCATCGAATTTCTGCACACCGCCACCCTGCTGCACGACGATGTGGTCGACATGTCCGGCATGCGCCGCGGTCGCTCCACGGCCAATGCACTGTGGGGTAATGCCCCCAGCGTGCTGGTAGGCGACTTCCTTTATTCCCGCTCGTTCGAAATGATGGTCGAGCTGAACTCCATGCCGGTGATGCAGATCCTGTCCAAGGCCACCCGCGTGATCGCCGAGGGCGAAGTGCTGCAGTTGTCGCGGGTGCGCGATGCCAGCACCACCGAGGACGTCTACATGGACGTCATCCGTGGCAAGACCGCCATGCTGTTCGAAGCGTCCACCCACAGCGCCGCCGCGCTGGCCCAGGCCACCGACGCCCAGCGCGAGGCGCTGCGCACCTTCGGTGACCACTTGGGCGTGGCCTTCCAGCTGGTGGACGACCTGCTCGACTACGAAGGCGATGCAGAGGCCCTGGGCAAGAACGTGGGCGACGACCTGGCCGAAGGCAAGCCGACCCTGCCGCTGATCTACACCATGCGCGAAGGCACCGCCGAGCAGGCTGCGCTGGTGCGCAAGGCTATCCAGAAAGGCGGCCTGGAAGACCTCGAGCAGATCCGCGCAGCGGTGGAGGCATCCGGCGCCCTCAAATACACCGCTGAAATGGCGCGCAGCTACGTGAAACGCGCCATCGAATGCCTCGAAGTGCTGCCGGCCAGCGAGTACCGGGACGCACTGGTGGAGCTGAGCGAGTTCGCGGTAGCGCGCACTCACTGACAGGCCGCATCGCCTCTGTCGCGGGCGAGCCCGCTCCTGCATCGGTGCCGTTGTGGGAGTGGGTTTTGCCCGCGCCTGCATTTGTCCGGACAAAATCACTTCTGCAGCAATACCTTTTACAATGTGGGTTTTTAAACACCCGCCTGTTAGAGGAACCGAAGTGAGTACTTTGCCACCCTGCCCGAAATGCAACTCCGAATACACCTACGAGGATGGCACTCAGCTGATCTGCCCAGAGTGCGCCCACGAGTGGTCGGCCAGCGGCGACGCCGAGACGGCCAGCGACGAGGTGGTGAAAAAGGATTCGGTGGGCAACGTCCTGCAGGATGGTGATACCGTCACCGTCATCAAAGACCTCAAGGTCAAGGGTTCCTCCCTGGTGGTCAAGGTCGGCACCAAGGTCAAGAACATTCGCCTGTGCGACGGCGACCATGATATCGACTGCAAGATCGACGGCATCGGCGCCATGAAGCTGAAGTCCGAGTTCGTGCGCAAGGTCTGATTTCACAAGAATCCGCCAATTGGTTCTTGCTATTTTGATAATAAGAATTATTCTCATTGGAAAGCTATCCAAGGAGAATGGTCATGACTTATCTGATAGACGCCTGGCTGGACCGCCCTCACCCCTACCTGCGCATCCTTCATCGGGAAACCGGTGAGGTGTGCGCGGTGCTCGAGGAAGAAGCACTGGACGAATTGCGTGACCAGGGCGACCTGGACATGAACGGCCTGAACTCGAGCGAGCCCGGGGTGCTGAAGGAGCTGGTGCGCAACCTGTTTCTGTTCTGCTATGCACGGGCCTTGCGCCCAGGCGGAACAGACTGGAATTGACCTCTGTGGAGCCACTGTCGCCCACACAGTCTGAGCGTTGGCGCAACCACTGTGGGAGCGGCTTCAGCCGCGAACACCGGCGAAGCCGGTGCCATGCACCGCGCTGCCTGCTTCGCGGGTGAACCCGCTCCCACAAATGCGGCCCTCAGGGCATTACAGAACGTCCAGCAGCTCGACGTCGAACACCAGCACGCTGTGCGGCGGGATGCTGCCCACACCTTGCGCGCCGTAGGCCAGCTCGCTCGGTACATACAGGCGCCATTTGCTGCCGGCATTCATCAGTTGCAGGGCTTCGGTCCAGCCAGCAATCACACCACCCACCGGGAATTCAGCCGGCTGGCCACGATCGTACGAGCTATCGAACACGGTGCCGTCGATCAGGGTGCCATGGTAGTGGGTGCGCACGCTGTCTTCGCGGGACGGCTTGGCGCCTTCACCTGCGGTGAGCACTTCGAACTGCAGGCCAGAGGCCAGGGTAGTGATGCCATCACGCTTGGCATTGTCGGCCAGGAACTGCTTGCCAGCGCCAGCAGCGGCTTCTGCCTTGGCAGCCGCTTCGGCCTGCATCACTTCGCGGATAACCTTGAAGCTGGCCGACAGATCGGCTTCGCTGACGCGGCTGTCTGCACCGTTGAACGCGTCGGTCAGGCCGGCCAGGATGGCTTCCAGGCTGACGCCCGGTGGCGGGTTGTCACGCAGCTGGCCACCCAGCTGACGGCCGATGCCGTAGCTGACGCGGGTTTCGTCGGTAGACAGGTTGAGTTCGGACATTGTCATGCTCCGCAGCAGGGCGCAGCGAAGCCGCGCCCTTGGTGAAAAGGGCCAGCAGCCTAGCACACTGCTGGCTGCCAGCGGCAAGCGGCTCAGTGCTTGGTGAGCTTGTCCAGGTAACCCATGCAGAACGCCGACAGCACGAAGGTCATGTGAATGATCACATACCACATCAGGTATTCGGTGGAGATGTTCTGGGCGTCCATGAACACTCGCAGCAGGTGGATGGACGAAATGGCCACGATCGAGGCGGCGACCTTCATCTTCAGCGACGAGGAGTCCATCTTGCCCAGCCAGTTGAGCTTTTCCTTGCTCTCATCGATGTCGAGCTGCGAGACGAAGTTCTCGTAGCCGGAAATCATCACCATCACCAGCAGGCCGCCTACCAGCGACATGTCGATCAGCGACAGAATCACCAGGATCAGGTCGGCTTCGCTAAGGGCGAAGACATTGGGCAGGACGTGAACCACTTCCTGGAAAAACTTCAGCGCTAGCGCCAGCAGGCCCAGGGACAGGCCGAAGTAAATGGGAGCGAGCAGCCAGCGAGAGGCATACATCGCATTTTCAAGAATACGTTCCATGGAGGGTTGGGGCTCGTAGGTGACTGGAAAAACGACGGCGAGTATAGCCAGCCACCTGTTACAGCAAAAGCCCGGGCCCTTGCCTCAACTCTCAGGATGAAACTGGTAATCGCCCAGGTTCCTGCACCGCTCGCCGTTGATCCGCCGCAACTGCGCCTGCAGATGCAGGCACCAGATCTGCGGGTCTTCGCTCAACTGGTAACCGTGCAGGGTCAGGCTGTCGACAATGGCATTCAACACCGATTCTGCCACCACAGGCCCGTGAAACGGCCCTTGGGCCTTGATGGCCGACGGTTGCTCGCCGGCCATGCCGGCAGCGAACAGCAACGTCCACATGCCGGTATCGCCGGCCAGCGGACGAATGCTGCATTCGATTCGAGTCACCAGGCCCAGGCACTGGCGAGTGAGGCTGAGGTTGCGCATGGCCGCGTCCCCCTAGAGCCGAGATCGGCCTGAACACCAGGCCGTTTCCATCCTGAACCTTGATGCTGTCCCTAAGTTCCAGCATAGAGGAACAGCGAGAAAAGATGGAAAACCGGCGCCGAACGGTAGCACATGGCCGCCAGCGCCGGTTTATTGACTCAAGCCGGCTTGGCTTGGGCGATCACCTCTTCGAGGCGTTCTTTTTCTGCCTTCTCGATGTCTTCCTCGCTGATCATCTCGGCGATCTCCCGCAGCCGTTCGACCACACGCGCGTTGACACTGCCTTCGGTGAACTGGCCTTTGTCGTCGGGCGCCCCGGCTTCCTCGCCCACCAGCAGGCTAAGGGCCTCGTCTGCCTGGCTCACCGCATACACGTGGAACACGCCGTTCTCCACTGCCTGCAGCACGCGCTCGTCGAGCATCAGGGTGGCAACGTTGGCGCGCGGGATGATCACACCCTGCTCGCCCGTCAGGCCACGTGCCTCGCACAGGCGGAAGAACCCTTCGATCTTCTCGTTCACCCCACCCACTGCCTGCACCTCACCAAACTGGTTGATGGAACCGGTGATGGCAAAGCATTGTTTGAGCGGCGTGCGCGACAGGGCGGAAATCAGCGTGCAGGCCTCGCCCAGCGAGGCGCTGTCGCCGTCCACGTAACCGTAGGACTGTTCCAGGGCAATGCTGGCAGAGATGGCCAGTGGGAACTCCT
The DNA here is from genome assembly GCF_016647875.1 of Pseudomonas sp. S36. Classification (NCBI taxonomy): domain Bacteria; kingdom Pseudomonadati; phylum Pseudomonadota; class Gammaproteobacteria; order Pseudomonadales; family Pseudomonadaceae; genus Pseudomonas; species Pseudomonas sp. S36. The sequence continues at coordinate 33,912 of NZ_JACVVG010000014.1, forward strand.
GGGCATAACGGCTACCCAGGTACCCGGTGAGAATCATCACCCCCTTGGAGTGGATCGGCTGGCCCAGGTTGACCTCACGCTCGATGTCGACGATACCGCTGCCGCCCGGGTACACGGTGGCGGAGATACGCGCCGGCATGCCGAAGGCCGAGTCGCCGACTTCCAGCACGGTCAGCCCGTTGCACTTGCCGATGGCTGCGCCCTGGGTGTCGATCAGGATGATGCCGGCAAGCATGTCGTCCAGCACCCGCTGCGAAACACGCCCGGTACGCGTGGCCTTGGCCTTGAGCGCACGCTCGATGTGGCCGGCATCGGTCATCTCGTCACTGGCCAGCTGGCGGATGAAATCCGCTTCGCTCACCAGCTGGAACAGGTCGCCGATACGGGCAGAAAGGCGCGACTGGTTTTCCGCCAGCCGGGCGCTGTAGGTAGCCAGCCGCGCCACGGCGTCACTGGTCAGCGGGGCCATGCCCTCCTCGTTGGTGCGGGTGCGCAGCAGCTGGGCGAACTGCTCCAGGTTTTCGTCGACCATGGGCATGTCTTCGTCGAAGTCCACCAGCACCCGGAACATCTCTTGGAAGTCCGGGTCGTGGTCTTGCAGCGCGTAATACAACTGGCGCGAGCCGATGATGATCAGCTTCACGTTCAGCGGGATCATCTGCGGGGTCAGGCTGACGGTGGCGACACGGCCCAGCTCGCCCAACGGCGATTCCATCTTCAGCTTGCGCGACTGCAAGGCACGCTTGAGGGCATCCCATACAAACGGCTCGCCGAACATCTTCTCGGCTTCAAGAATCAGGAAGCCGCCATTGGCACGGTGCAACGCGCCGGGGCGCAGCTGGCGGTAGGAGGTGTACAGCGCGCCCTGGTCGGTGCTGTATTCGATGCGGCCGAACAGGTTGTCGTAGGTGGGGTGCGGTTCGAACACCACCGGCGCGCCGCCATCGACATGATGGCCAACCATCAGGCTCGGCGCGTACTGCTCCTCGAGTAGCTTGCGCGCCACGGCGTCGGTCTTGCTGTCATCGACCAGTTGCTCGACCACGGTGCGCAGCAGGTTCAGCTGCACCGACTGCAAGTAAGCGCACACGGCCGCATTTTCGGCGTATTTCTCCGACAATGGCGCCAGCAGTGGCTGCAGCGCCAGGGTAATGGTTTCTTCATTGAGCTGGCGCAGCTGGTTGTTGGACTCGCGCTTCCACTGCGGCAAGCTGGCGAGCTCCTCGTTCAGCTGCTCCTCGAGCAGGGCGATGTCTTCGTGGAACTGCTCGCGCACCTCTTCTGGCAACTGGGCGAATTCAGCTTCGTCCAGCGCCTTGCCGTCGGCCATCGGGGTAAAGGCGACGTTGCTGGCGTCGCGGTACAGGGCCACGTCCTTTTCCAGCGATGCACGCTCGATCACATCCAGGGCGCGGTCATAGCGCTGGTTGAAGGCGCGGTCGATGGCGCCTTTTTTCTGCTGGTAGGAAGGGTGTTCGAACACTGCCGGGAAGGTTGCCAGCAGGTTGTCGATCAACCCGCCCATGTCGGCGATGAATTCACCGGCCGTGCCCGAGGGCAGCTCAAGGGCGCGGGGCTCACGGTTATCGTCGAAGTGGTTGACGTACACCCAGTCGGCCGGCGTCTGCTGACGCTTGCCCTCGGCCTTGAGGTAACGTTTGACGAACGAGAAACGCCCGGTACCGGGCTCGCCCATGACGTACACGTTGTAACCAGGGCGCGGCATGGCCACGCCGAACTGCAGGGCCTCGACAGCACGTTCCTGGCCCAGGACTCCGCGAAACGGCTCCAGATCGTCGGTATTGGCAAAGGCAAACTGCTCGGGGGAGAAACGCCGGGTCAGGGCTTCAGGCGCAAGACGCAGGCGCGCAGCGACAGGATCGGGCATTGGGTTTCCTTACTTCGGCGGGGCAGATGGCAGCATTCTGGCGCCGCCTGCGCGAGGGTTGCAAGGCTATAAAAACTTTATGTCGCAGGTGCGACGGTGTCTTGTGCAGGCAAATTTTTCGCAATCAGTGACGCAACCTTTAGATCGCGCCTAAACTCCAAGCTGCGCGGGTGGGTGAAATGCTTTCCCGACCTGGCAATCGAGTTGCCAGAAACCTGACCCTTGGTTTAAGTCAAATAGAGAATAAAGCTATGAAACGGATTCTTCTGGGTACTCTGTTCACCGTGGCCTCGCTCAACGCAATGGCCGATGCGCCAGGCGGCCCGAACTGCGGCTGGGGCAACATGCTGTTCGAAGGCCAGCGTGGCACCCCTGCGCACTTCCTGGCTTCCACCACCAACGGCACTTCCGGTAACGCCACCTTCGGCATGACCTCCGGCACCAACGGCTGCTCCACCAAGGCTTCGCTGACCTACGGCGGCAAGTCCTGGTTCGCCATGAACGGCATGATGAATGAGCTTTCCGAAGACATGGCCATGGGCCAGGGTGAAGCGCTGACCACCTACGCCGTGGTACTGGGCGTGGCACCGGAAGACCGCGGCTACTTCGCATCGGTCACCCACGACCACTTCAACCAGATCTTCAGCAGCGCCGACGTCAACGCTGAAACCGTACACAGCAACACCCTGGCCGTTCTGAAGAACGACCCACGCCTGGCCAAGTACGCTACCGAGGCGTAATTGCCGCTTTTCCCGCCCCGGCCCCGGGGCGGGTTTCGCCTTCTCTTCGGCATCGTCTGGAAGTAGTTGCCCCCTATGCTCAAACGCCTCGCTTCCCTGGCGCTGTTAGCCTGCGCCCCTGTTCATGCCGCCCCGCACATCGACCAGGCTCGCCTTCAGCAACTGGCAAACACCCCCTACTGGATAGCCCTTGGTCATTATGAAACGGGCAAGCTGGGTGGCTGGCGCAGCTATGTGGACGACGATGCGTTTTTCCTGGCGCAGGACGGCGCACACCACCCGGACCGCGAACTCAAGGCCACCGTAGAGGCCCTGTACGCACCGGCAAGCCTTGGCGACAAGCATGCTCAATGCGTGTTCCCGGCCCGCACCCGCTGGCTGCGTGAGCAACTCGGCCTGCAAGGCCTGCCACAGCCGGACTGCCAGGAATTCAAGACCTGGTATCAGTCGATCGACCCACACAGCGCGGCGCTGATCTTCCCGGCGGCTTACCTGAACAGCCCCTCGTCCATGTTCGGCCATACCCTGCTGCGCATCGACCAGTCCACCACCCGCAGCGACGACACCACGCTGCTCAGTTACGCGATCAACTTCGGTGCCTACATCGAAGGCAGCGACAACAGCATCCTGTATGCCTGGAAAGGCCTGGCGGGCGGCTACCCTGGCCTGTTCGCACTGATGCCCTACCAGGAAAAGCTCTCCGAATACCGCAGCCTGGAAAACCGCGACCTGTGGGAGTACCAACTGGACCTGACCCCGGAAGAAACCGGGCGCATGGTGGAACATGTGTGGGAACTGAAGCAGATTCAGTTCGACTATTTCTTCTTCGACGAGAACTGCTCCTACCGCCTGCTGGAATTGCTGCAGGTGGCGCGCCCAGGCCTGGACCTGACCTCGCAGTTCCCGCTTACGGCCATCCCTACCGACACGGTCAAGGCGGTAAAGCAGTCCGGCCTGGTGGCCAGCGAAATCTACCGCCCCTCGCGCGAACGTGAACTGTTGGCGCGGGCAGCACCGTTGGATCATGACGAAAAACGCCAGGTGCTGGCCGTGAGTGCCGACACCGCGCAACTTCAAAGCCCCGAGTTCAAGGCACTGCCCCGGGAGCGTCAGGCACTGGTGCAGGACGCTGCCTATCGCCTGGAGCGCTACCGGGCCAACGGCCAGGAGCGCGACCCCGGCCAGGCCAAGCGCAGCTTCGAGCTGCTGCGCGCGATCAATACCAACCCGCCGCCACCCTTGCAGATTGAGCGCCCGGGGCTCCCCGAAGACGGCCACGATTCGCGTACCTGGCAGCTTGGGGTAGGTACCCGGGAAGACCGTGCCTTCGCCGAGTACGGCCTGCGCATGGCCTACCACGACCTCAACGACAACGCTTATGGCTTCCCGCTCGGCGCCCAGATCGAGATCCTGCAGTTGAAGGTGCGCCAGTACGAAGGCAATGACTGGCAGGTGCAACGCCTGGACCTCGCCACCATCCGCTCGCTGACACCGCGCAACGAGCTGCTAAAACCCTGGTCCTGGCAGGTGGCCGGTGGCCTGGAGCGGGTACCGGGCAAGCATGACGACGAGGTGCTGGTCAGCCACGTGAACGGTGGCGCCGGCGGCACCTGGCAACTGGCCGACGGTTTGCTGGGCTTTGCCCTGGGCACAGTGCGGGTGGAGCACCACAACGATTTTGCCCAGTTCATTGCACCGGCGGCGGGGTTCAACGGCGGGCTGCTGTGGCGCAACGGGCTGGGCAACATGACGCTCGAAGCCAAGGGGGACTACTTCACCAACGGCGAAGTGCGCCGCAGCCTGAGCTTGAACCAACAGTGGGAGATCAGCCAGAACCTGGGGCTGCGTCTAAGTGCCTCACGCGGGTTCAGCCACCTGGCCACGGCACAGAACGAGGTGATGCTCGAAGTGAAGTGGTACCACTACTAGCTCTCGCTGTAAAACCCGCGACTCTTTGACACTGTTTTGACAGCACCGCGACAAATCGCCCTCTAGACTGGATATCAACATTTGGAGGGTGGGTGGCCATGTGGCGGTACGGGTTGGGCTTGTGCGTTGCGTTGCTGCTGGCGGGGTGCGAAAGCACCCACGAGCAGATGGTCGGGCGCGGGTACCCTCCTGCCTATGCCGACGGCTTTCAAGATGGGTGCAGCAGTGGTCGGCAGGCCGCCGGTGTGATGGTGGGCGACTTTCGCAAGAACGTGCCGCGCTACCTGCACGAGCCGCAGTACGAAACTGGCTGGGACGATGGTTTCCGCCAGTGCAAGGCCACGCAGGACAGCGCCGAGCAGCAGCAATACCACCAGCGCTTCTGGGACCAACGAGACCGTGACTGGCAGCAGGAAAAGGACCGCGGTGCAGCCAGGGCCTGGCGCCCCGACTGAGTCGCTACTGGGCATTCGTTGAAACCCTCAGCCTGCCATGATGGTCTTCTGTACAAGGAGGCCGCCATGAGCCGAGCATTCGTCAACGAAGACCAAGCCGCTGCCCAGGCAGATCAACCGGTAGAGCGGCATGTGAGTGAACAACCCAACTATGTAACCGCCAGTGGCATGCGCCAGTTGCAGGCCCGCGTGGCCACCCTCAACACCTTGCGCAGTGAGCTGGCGGCGCAGGGTGAGCGCGGTGACAAGCAGCGGTTGGCCGACACGGAGCGTGACCTGCGTTACTTTACCCTGCGCGTGCAGAGCGCCCAGGTGATGCCCCCTGCCCAGTCATCCAGCAAGGTCGCCATCGGCAGCCGCGTTACATTTGCAGATGAGGATGGGCTGGAGCAGACCGTGCAGTTGGTGGGTGAAGACCAGGCCGACGCGGGGCGCGGGCTGATCAACTGGGGCTCGCCCCTGGGGCGGGCGCTGCTCGGTGCTGAGCCTGGGGACGAGGTAGCGTGGCACCGACCAGCGGGTGATCGGGTGATCGAGGTTGTGCGGATCGACGGTGAAGCAGACTAGGGCCGCGACGCGGCCCTGATAGCGGGCGGGTCAGACTACGCCTTGGGCCAGCATCGCATCCGCTACTTTCACGAAGCCTGCGATGTTTGCACCCTTGACGTAATTGACGCGGCCGTCGGCCTCTTCGCCGTAATGCACGCACGCATGGTGAATCGACTGCATGATGCCGTGCAGCTTGTTGTCCACTTCGCCGGCCGTCCACAGAAGGCGCATGGCGTTCTGTGACATTTCCAGGCCCGACACGGCCACCCCGCCGGCATTGGAGGCCTTGCCAGGGGCATACAGAATGCCTGCCTCCAGGAAGATATCCACAGCCGCAAGCGTGGTAGGCATGTTGGCGCCCTCGGCTACACAGATGCAGCCATTGCTCAACAGCGCCTTGGCATCGTCCACATCCAGCTCGTTCTGGGTGGCGCAAGGCAACGCGATATCGCACACCAGGTTCCACGGGGTTTGGCCCTTGCGGAATTCCAGGCCAAACTGCGCGGCCAATTCGCTGATGCGCCCCCGCTTGACGTTTTTCAGCTCCATCAGCGCATCCCACTGGGCATCAGTGAGGCCCGCTTCGGCGTACAGCGTGCCTTCGGAGTCAGACAGCGAAATAACCTTGCCGCCCAAGTCCATGACCTTGCGCGCCGCGTATTGAGCAACGTTGCCCGAGCCCGAAATGGCCACACGACGGCCATCAATGCGCTGGTTCTGGCGTTTGAGCATTTCTTCGGCGAAATACACGCAGCCGTAGCCAGTTGCCTCCGGGCGGATCAGGCTGCCGCCATAGGTCATGCCCTTGCCGGTGAGCACCGACGTGAAGTGGTTGGCCAGGCGTTTGTACTGGCCGAACATAAAGCCAATCTCGCGGGCACCCACACCAATATCGCCGGCCGGCACATCGCAATCAGCGCCGATGTGGCGATACAGCTCACTCATGAACGCCTGGCAGAAGCGCATCACTTCAGCGTCGCTCTTGCCCTTGGGGTCGAAGTCCGAACCGCCCTTGCCACCGCCCATGGGCAGGGAGGTCAGGGAGTTCTTGAATACCTGCTCGAACGCCAGAAACTTCAGCACGCTGAGGTTCACCGACCGGTGGAAGCGCAGGCCGCCCTTGTACGGGCCGATGGCGCTGCTCATCTGGATGCGGTAGCCGCGGTTGACCTGCACCTTGCCCTGGTCATCCACCCAGGAAACCCGGAACAACACCGCGCGCTCAGGCTCCACCATGCGCTCCAGAATGCCCGCCTGCAGGTAATGGGGGTTGGCTTCAAGGAACGGCCAGAGGGTGCGCAGCACCTCTTCCACGGCCTGGTGGAATTCCGGTTGGCCGGGGTCACGCTGCTGCAGGCGTGCGAGGAAATCGTCGACGGATTCGATCATGGTAGACATCTCACCAAGAGGATTGGACTTATTGGTTTTCTCTGGAATGTACCAAGAAGCAATCGCCCTGCAACAGGGCACGATGTCGTTTTAATGAAATTATTTGGTGCGTTTTATATAAATGTATACAAAATAAAGCGCTATTTGCCGATTACAGGCATAAAAATGGGGCCTTGAAGGCCCCATCGTTGTGCAGCTGAAAGCGGCTTACTGGGCCAGCTTCTTGTGGCGCACACGGTGCGGCTGGGCAGCTGCATCACCCAGGCGCTTCTTGCGGTCGGCTTCGTACTCGGTGTAGTTGCCTTCGAAGAACACCACGTTGGAATCGTCTTCGTAAGCCAAAATGTGCGTGGCTACACGGTCCAGGAACCAACGGTCGTGGGAAATCACGATGGCGGCGCCAGGGAAGTCCAGCAAGGCTTCTTCCAGCGAACGCAGGGTTTCAACGTCGAGGTCGTTGGACGGTTCGTCGAGCAGCAGCACGTTGCCGCCCTCTTTCAGGGTGAGGGCCAGGTGCAGGCGCCCACGCTCACCACCGGACAGGTCCTTGACGAACTTCTGCTGATCACCGCCCTTGAAGTTGAAGCGGCCAACATAGGTACGCGACGGGATCTCGTAGTTGCCGATGCGGATCTGGTCGGAGCCGTCGGAAACCTGCTGGAACACGGTTTTGCCACCGTCCAGGTCTTCGCGGCTCTGGTCCACGCAGGCCAGCTGCACGGTTTCGCCAATCTCGATGCTGCCCGAGTCCGGTTGTTCCTTGCCCATCAGCATGCGGAACAGAGTCGACTTACCGGCACCGTTACCGCCGATCACGCCCACAATGGCGCCCTTGGGCATGGCAAACGACAGGTTGTCGATGAGTACGCGGTCACCATAGCCCTTGGTGACGTTCTTGAACTCGATGACCTTGTCACCCAGACGCGGGCCAGCCGGGATGTAGATCTCGTTGGTTTCGCTGCGTTTCTGGAATTCCTGCGACTGCATTTCTTCGAACCGCTGCAGGCGCGCCTTGGACTTGGACTGGCGGGCCTTGGCGCCTTTGCGCACCCATTCCAGTTCTTCCTTCATGGCCTTCTCGTGGGCGCTCTGCTGCTTGGACTCTTGCGCCAGACGATCGGACTTGGCTTCCAGCCAGCCAGAGTAGTTGCCTTCGTACGGGATACCCGCACCACGGTCCAGTTCCAGGATCCAGCCGGCAACGTTGTCGAGGAAGTAACGGTCGTGGGTAATGGCTACCACGGTGCCCGGGAAGTCGTGCAGGAAGCGCTCCAGCCAGGCGACGGAATCGGCGTCCAGGTGGTTGGTCGGTTCGTCCAGCAGCAGCATGTCGGGGGCCGACAGCAGCAGGCGGCACAGCGCTACACGGCGCTTTTCACCGCCGGACAGGTGTTCGATGCGCGCATCCCAGGCCGGCAGGCGCAGGGCGTCGGCCGCCACGTCCAGCTGGCGCTCCAGGTTATGGCCGTCGGCGGCCTGCAGGATGGCTTCGAGCTTGGCCTGTTCGGCAGCCAGCTTGTCGAAGTCGGCATCGGGCTCGGCGTAGGCCGCGTAGACCTCGTCCAGACGGGCCTGGGCATCCTTGATTACGCTGACCGCTTCTTCGACCACTTCGCGCACCGACTTGGTGGGGTCCAGTTGCGGCTCCTGCGGCAGGTAACCCACGTTGATGTCGGGCATCGGGCGGGCTTCGCCGTCGAACTCCTTGTCGACACCCGCCATGATGCGCAGCAGTGTCGATTTACCCGCGCCGTTCAGGCCGAGTACACCGATCTTGGCGCCCGGGAAGAACGACAGGGAAATGTTCTTGAGAATTTCCCGCTTCGGCGGCACGACCTTGCTCAGCCGATGCATGGTGTAGACGTATTGAGCCAAAACCAAGCCCTCTCATTCAGATAAGTAAGGACATCGACGAGCGCCCCGGCGATGGCCCGGGGAGTCACGGTCGGGTGTCGTTGAACAAAGTGGACCATTCTACGCCAACGCGCAGCGTTGCATAGGCGTGGCTAATGGTCGAGAAAAGGCGGCGCTGGCCTGCAGGTACTGCGGCCAGCGCGGGGTCAGACGTGGCGCTGCCTGGCCTTGCCGCGTGGCAAGCGGCAACGGTCACCTTGCTCGGCAAGGCGCGAAGCCCAGGCCGACTTGACGCTGAAACCACCGCTGCGCGCTGGCTGTACAGGGGCCACAGGTGCCGACGTGGTGGAAGGCGTGGCGACCGGCTTGGCCACAGCCACAGGTGCCGGTTGCGCAGCTGCCCTGGCGCTGGTACGCAACTCGGCCAGCGACGGCGCCTTGGCCTTGGTGGCTGCGGCGGGTTTTACCAGCGAGCGCTGGCAAGTCTTGCAGGATACGTCCTCGGTCACGGCAGTGCTGACAAGGGTCTGACTGCTGCGCCCACAGGCGGAATCGAGGCCATTGGTGGAAAAGTGAGTAACCAAAACCGAACATCTCCGATGCGTTGTCATGTGAAGCGGGCGGCATTCTCGCACAGGTTGCAGGGGCTTGCCGAACCAAGGCCCAACGGCACACGGCGAACAGCGCTGGCACTTTGCCACAATGCTAGGCATGCTAGCCGGTTTCGAGTGTCCGGCTTATAGTGCGCCACCGCGGTATGGCAGCCAGACACCGGCAGCCGCCGCGCATGACCCTACCTGCCATCGCCAGCCCAATCGCAGGATCGACGCTTGACCAATCACACGCTACCGCCTTCATCGCGTTCCGCGCCCCAGGCGCCCGCTACCAGCATGCGCGGGTCGATCAAGGGTGCGTTGGCGTTGCTGGCCTTGCTGCTGCTGGGCCTGTTGTTGTGGCAGCTGTTCGCCCAGTTCAACAATACCCAGGCCGAGCTGCGCAAGAAGAGCCTGGATGCCACCACGGAACTGGCCGACCACCTGAGCCTGAACATGGCGTTCAAGGCGCAGCAGGCCATCAATGTGATGCAGCCCTATATCAAAGCGCCGGCCCCGGCTGCGGTCAGTGCGCTGGTCGGCGTGCTGCGCGAACGGATACCCGCATTGCAGAGCGTGGCGTGGCTGGACAGCGCGGGCCGTTCGCGTGTCGACAGCCTGCCGGGTGCGGGCGACCGCGCCTTGATCGACGAATTGCTCAAGCTCAACCAGGGCCGCCCGTACTTTTTCACCAACGCCGCCGACAACCGCACGCTTTACCTGCTGCTGCGCCAGGCGCCCGAGCAGGACCGCGGCTACTGGCTGCTGCGCCTGTCACCTGACTACTACAGCACCCTTACCGAGCGCCTGAACGGCGCCAGCCACCCGCAATGGCTGCTGGAAAACAGCCGCAGCGGCGATGTACTGCAACGCCACCTGTCCTCACACAGCAGCCAGGCGCCTTTGCAAAGCGTGATGCTGGCGTTCATCGACAACAGCACCTGGCAGTTGCGCGGGCAATTCGACGCGCATCTGGCGCGGCAGAAGCTGCTGCCCGCGCTGATCGGCAAGTGCGTGCTGGTGCTGATCTGCGCCCTGCTGCCGCTACTGGCCCTGATCAACATGCGCCGCCGCCAGCGCGCATTGCAGGAAGACCGCCGGCGCTACCAGGAAATTTTCGAAGGCACTGGCGTAGCGCTGTGCGTGCTGGACCTCTCCAGCCTTCCCGGGCAACTGGACCGCTACCACGTGCGTAACCGCGCAGCGCTCAAGCAAAGCCTGGCCCTGGAGCCAAACCTGCGCCGCGCACTGCTGCAGCAACTGAAAATCACCGAGGTCAACCAGGTTGCCCGCCAGTTGCTGAACATCGACAGCCATGAAGGAGCCTGGCAGCGTCTGTTCGAAGAAAGCGGCAATGGCCGCGACAGCGTCGGCATGCAACTGATCGATGCCTTGATCGAGCAACGCGCCTTGCTGGAGCTGGAAGTGCGCCTGCCCTCCCCCCTCGGTGGCGAGCTGCACCTGTGGCTGATGGCACGCCTGCCGCAGCAGCGCCGGGACTACCAGGCCGTGATCCTGAGCATCAGCGACATCACCAGCCGAAAGAAGGTGGAATTGTCACTGCTGGAGCGCGAAAGCTTCTGGTCGGACGTGGTCCGCACCGTGCCAGACCAGCTGTACGTGCAGGATGTGCACAGCCAGCGGATGATCTTCAGCAACCGTCACCTGGGCCAGACACTGGGTTACGACCGCACCGAGCTGGCGCAGATGGGCGACCGCTTCTGGGAGCTGCTGCTGCACCCTGAAGATGCCGAACACTACAAGGCCTTGCGCCAGCAGCAACGTGAAACCGGGCACGACCAGCCGCTGCACTGCCAGTTGCGCTTCCGCCACCGCGACGGCAACTGGCGCTGCTATGACATCCGTGAGCAGGTGCTGGCCCGTGACGCAGACGGCCAGGTGACACGCATCATCGGGGTGGGCAAGGATGTTACCGTGCAGATCGAAGCCAGCCAGTCGCTGCGCGACAGCGAACAACGCTACCGCATGCTGGCCGAGAGCATCAGCGATGTGATCTTCTCCACGGACAGCCAGCTCAAGCTGGACTATGTGAGCCCTTCGGTGCAAAGCGTGCTGGGCTACCAGACCGACTGGATCTTCGCCAACGGCTGGCAGTCGATCATCGCCAACCCGGCCCAGCTCACCGGCATTTACGGCCTGATGGAGCGCGTCAGCAAGGCCATGGACGACCCGGCCCAACTGGCCGAGTTGCGCAACCATCTGCCAATGCAGTTATTCCTGTTCGACTGCCTGCGCGCCGATGGCCGCAAGATCCCGATCGAACTGCGCCTGGTGCTGGTGTGGGACGACGACCAGCGCTTTGAAGGCGTACTGGGTGTGGGCCGCGACATCAGCCAGCAACGCCGCGCCGAAAAAGACCTGCGCATGGCCGCCACGGTATTCGAGCACTCCACGTCGGCGATCCTGATCACCGACCCGGCTGGTTACATCGTGCAGGCCAACGAAGCGTTCAGCCGTGTCAGTGGCTATGCGGTCAGCGAGGTGCTGGACCAACTGCCGGGCATGCTGGTGATGAACGAGCAGCAGCAAGCGCACCTGGGCTACATCCTCAAGCAGCTGAACCAGCGCGGCAGCTGGGAAGGCGAAGTGTGGCTCAAGCGCCGCGATGGCGATCACTACCCGGCCTGGGTGGGCATCACCGCCGTGCTGGATGACGAAGGCGACCTGGCCAGCTACGTGTGCTTCTTCACCGACATCAGCGAGCGCAAGGCCAGCGAACAGCGCATTCACCGCCTGGCCTACTACGACGCCCTCACCCACCTGCCCAACCGCACGCTGTTCCAGGACCGCCTGTACAACGCCCTGCAGCAAGCCGAGCGGCAGAAGGCGTGGGTGGTGCTGATGTTCCTCGACCTGGACCGCTTCAAACCGATCAACGACTCCCTGGGCCACGCCGCCGGCGACCGCATGCTCAAGGACATGGCCCAGCGCCTGCTGGCCTGCGTAGACGACGACGATACCGTGGCGCGCATGGGTGGCGACGAGTTCACCTTGCTGCTGCAGCCACGGGCCACCCGCCAGCTGGCCCTGAACCGCGCCATCCATGTGGCGGAGAACATCCTTGGCAGCCTGGTGCGTCCGTTCGTGCTGGAAAACCGCGAGTTCTTCGTTACCGCCAGTATCGGCATCGCCCTCAGCCCGCAAGATGGCAGCGAGCTCAGCCAGCTGATGAAGAACGCCGACACAGCCATGTACCACGCCAAGGAGCGGGGCAAGAACAACTTCCAGTTCTACCAGGCCGAGATGAACGCCAGCGCCCTGGAGCGCCTGGAGCTGGAAAGCGACCTGCGCCACGCGCTGGAGCAGAACGAGTTCATTCTTTACTACCAGCCGCAGTTCAGCGGCGACGGCAAGCGCCTGACCGGCGCCGAGGCGCTGCTGCGCTGGCGGCACCCAACCCGAGGCCTGGTGCCGCCGGGCGACTTTATCCCGGTGATCGAGGAACTGGGCCTGGTGGTGGACGTGGGCGACTGGGTGCTGCGCGAAGCCAGCCGTCAGCTCAAGGCCTGGCACAAAGCCAAGGTGCGGGTGCCCAAGGTGTCTGTGAACATCTCGGCGCGGCAGTTCTCCGACGGCCAACTGGGCACCCGCATCGCCAACATCCTGGATGAAACCGGCCTGCCACCGGCGTGCCTGGAGCTGGAGTTGACCGAGAGCATCCTGATGCGCGAGGTGAACGAGGCGCTGCAGATTCTCGCCGGCCTGAAGAACCTAGGGCTGAGCATTGCGGTGGATGATTTTGGTACCGGTTATTCATCGCTCAACTACCTCAAGCAGTTCCCCATCGACGTGCTAAAGATCGACCGTACCTTCGTCGATGGCCTGCCCGCTGGCGAGCAGGATGCGCAGATCGCCAGGGCCATCATCGCCATGGCTCACAGCCTGAACCTGGCAGTGATCGCCGAAGGTGTCGAAACCCATGAGCAGCTGGAGTTTCTGCGTGAGCACGGTTGCGACGAAGTGCAAGGTTACCTGTTCGGGCGGCCCATGCCGGCCCACCAGTTCGAAGCCCAGTTCGCCAACGAAACGCTGTTCATGTTCGACTGACGTTTCCAGAGGGCGGCACGCGATGCGCTGCACCTGTTGAAACCGGACTTTCAGGTCAACTACCGCCCACCTCCAGCCCACAAACGGCGCGGCCTGCAACATGAGGCCCTTTGGTCCGCGACTTGATGCCACTTCATATGCCAGCTGCGGAGCAATCGGTTAGAATGCCCCCCCAATTCACCCCGATCCTTGAGGACCGCCATGTTCAGCCGTGATTTGACCATTGCCAAGTACGACGCCGAGCTCTTCGAAGCCATGCAGCAAGAAGAACTGCGCCAGGAAGAGCATATCGAGCTGATCGCCTCGGAAAACTACACCAGCCCGGCTGTCATGGAAGCCCAGGGCTCGGTGCTGACCAACAAGTACGCCGAAGGCTACCCAGGCAAGCGCTACTACGGCGGTTGCGAGTACGTCGACGTGGTCGAGCAACTGGCCATCGACCGTGCCAAGCAGCTGTTCGGCGCCGACTACGCCAACGTTCAGCCACACGCAGGTTCCCAGGCCAACGCTGCGGTCTATCTGGCGCTGCTGTCGGCCGGTGACACCATTCTGGGCATGAGCCTGGCCCACGGCGGCCACCTCACCCACGGTGCTTCCGTCAGCTCCTCGGGCAAGTTGTACAACGCCATCCAGTACGGCATCGACGGCAACGGCCTGATCGACTACGACGAAGTCGAGCGCCTGGCGGTCGAGCACAAGCCGAAAATGATCGTTGCCGGCTTTTCGGCCTACTCGCAGGTGCTGGACTTCGCCCGCTTCCGCGCCATCGCCGACAAGGTCGGTGCCTACCTGTTCGTCGACATGGCCCACGTGGCCGGCCTGGTGGCTGCGGGTGTTTACCCGAACCCGGTGCCGTTCGCAGACGTGGTCACCACCACCACCCACAAAACCCTGCGCGGCCCACGCGGCGGCCTGATCCTCGCGCGCAAGAACGAAGAGATCGAGAAGAAGCTCAACTCTGCCGTATTCCCGGGTGCCCAGGGTGGCCCGCTGGAGCACGTCATTGCCGCCAAGGCCATCTGCTTCAAGGAAGCCCTGCAGCCTGAGTTCAAGGCCTACCAGGAGCAAGTGGTGAAGAACGCCCAGGCCATGGCCAGCGTGTTCATCGAGCGCGGCTTCGACGTGGTGTCTGGCGGCACCAAAAACCACCTGTTCCTGCTGTCGCTGATCAAACAGGACATCTCGGGCAAGGATGCAGACGCCGCCTTGGGCAAAGCCTTCATCACCGTGAACAAGAACTCGGTACCGAACGACCCACGCTCGCCGTTCGTCACCTCGGGCCTGCGTTTCGGCACCCCGGCCGTTACCACCCGTGGTTTCAAGGAAGCCGAGTGCCGTGAACTGGCCGGCTGGATCTGCGACATCCTGGCTGACCTGAACAACGACGCGGTGATCGACGCCGTTCGCGAGAAGGTCAAGGCCATCTGCAAGAAGCTGCCGGTTTACGGCAACTGATCGCAGCGTTGAGCTGAAGAAGCCCGGTTTGATGCCGGGCTTTTTTGTGCCTGCAGGCATCCCGGAATCGGTTCCAGATAGGCCCCAGCCAGGGTTCACCTTAGCCTCCTGCCTCCGTTGAACACATTGGAGGCGCCCCCTGATGACCCACAAAGCCCGTTCCTTTATTGCAACCCTGCAAGTAAAGGGTTGCCCAGTGAATACTTTCGACAGCATGACCCGCGGTGAGGTGGTGCTTGAAAGCCCACTGACCTATCCTGCACAAGCCCTGGACGGGGCATCGGTGCTTGGCATGCTCAATTGCTCGGATGAGGACTGGCAGCACGGCCAGGACTTGGGGCTTATCACCTTCGACCGGGTGGCTGCGCCTGCCCCGTTGTTGTTGTACTTCCGCCACAGTGACGAGGGTTATCGGCTTTACATTCGCAATGGCCCGCATTTTGGCCACGGTGTATTTGCCAGGAAAAATGGTCTGGTTGGAATAAAACCTATTGAACGACAAGACCCTACTGCCTGGTCCATCATCACTGCAGCTTCAGATAAAGCTTTGGACATCAGCAGGGTCGAAGCGGACGAAATAGATGTATCACTGACCAGCGGTCATGATCCTTTCGGCCTCCATGGGTTGTACCCCGTAGGTGGCTACGCGACGTGCCACCCAGCGGCGAGCAAATGCACGCTCAGACTGGTGATCAAACAGCGCGATGTGGATTGGTACAAACCTGCCTGAGCAAGCACGCCGCTCAGGCGCGTACAAGCAGCCGCACAGTAAGAGCGCCATATACACGCCTCGGCAGTCGGCTGCACTTCAGGTTAATCTGTGGCTTTAGCTCACCGCCACAGGCAACCGTGACCAGAGACCAACTCGAAACCCACCAGACCCCGATCTACTTCGCCGCCGTGCTGGCGGCCATTGTGTTTGGCTTGCTGTCCAGCACCGCCGCGCGCCATCTGGATGCACTGGCCACGCCCGCCATTGCCGTACTGATGTACGCCATGTTCCTGCAGATTCCGTTTCTGAGCCTGCGCGAGGGCCTGAGCAACCACCGCTTCATGGCTGCCTTGCTGCTGGCCAATTTCATCCTGGTGCCGTTGTTGGTCGCGGCCATTACCCGTGGCCTGGTGCACCACCCAGCACTGCTGGTGGGCGCATTGCTGGTACTGCTCACGCCCTGTATCGACTACGTGGTGGTGTTCACCCACCTGGGCAAGGGCGATGCACGGTTGACCCTGGCGGCCACGCCCGTACTGCTGTTGCTGCAACTGGTGCTGCTGCCGGTTTACCTGGCGGTATTGCTGGGGGACAGCGCACAGATAGACCTGGCGATCAGGCCGTTTCTGCAGGCATTTCTGTTAGTGATCGTGATGCCGCTGGGGCTGGCGGTGCTGACCAGCGCGAGCGTCAAACGGTCCAGTGCGGTGGCTGCCTGGAACCATGCCTGGGCCTGGATGCCAGTGCCGGCAATGGCGCTGGTGCTGTTCGTGGTGATCGCACCGCAGATCAGCGTGGTGCTGAGGGACTTGGGCCAGTTGCTACCCGTGGTACCGGTATACCTGGCCTTCGCAGTGCTGGCACCGCTGATCGGCTGGGCAACTGCACGGCTGATGCGGCTGCCGGTACCCCAGCAACGCTCGGTGATGTTCAGTGCATCCACCCGTAATTCACTGGTGGTGCTGCCATTGGCACTGGCCTTGCCAGAGCAGTTACGCACCCTGGCAGCGGCGGCCGTGATTACGCAAACACTGGTGGAGCTGGTGTGCGAGCTGATCTACGTGCGGGCGATCCCGAGGCTCTCCCGCACGTAACGGGCTCAGCTGACCACGTGCAGGTAGTGCAGGTGGCGCTCGTACTGGTCCAGGATGTCGCCTATCACATCTTCACGGCTCCAGCCCATGACGTCGTAGTCCTGGCCACCTTCACGCAGGTACACCTCGGCGCGGAAGTACTTGCGCGCATCGTTGTTGTCGTCCGACTCGCGGATGACAAAACTGGGGGTATTGAACGCGCGGGGGCGAACTTCATATTTGAAGCGGCCTTCACCCGCATGGGACAACTCCAGGGTGACACGGCCGTCGTCGCGTTCATCTACCGTGACGTCGTAACCCTGCTTGCGCAGTTCCTGGGCCACTTCCTCACAGGCGGGTTTCACCACATCGTTGATGAAGCGGGTCACGTGAGCCCGGCGCGGCATCATGGCAATGTTGCGCAGGCGCCGCTGCCAGCCGCCGTGGTTCTGCCGGTGCTGGCGCTGGCCTGGCAGGGCCTGGGTGCGCAGGCCGCGCCGGGTGGCATCCAGGCCAAGCGCCTTGAACAGCCCCCAGATTGCCACCAGCAGAATGACCGCAAACGGCAAGGCGCTGGCGATGGTGGCCGCCTGCAACGCTTTGAGGCCGTTGGCCAGCAACAGGGCGATTGCCACGGCGCCCATGGTGACCGACCAGAACACCCGCTGCCACAGCGGCGAATGGCCTTTGCCCGACGAGGCAAGCATGTCGACCACCAGTGCCCCGGAGTCGGCAGAGGTCACGAAGAACACCACCACCATCAGCACCGCCAGCATCGACACGGCCGTTGACCACGGGAAGTGCTCAAGGAATGCGAAGAGCGCCAGCGAACTGTCCTGGTCGACGACCGTGGCCAGGTCCTTGATGCCGCCGTGCAGGATCATGTGAATGGCGGTATCGCCGAACACGGTCATCCACAGCAGGGTGAAGCCGGCCGGTACGAACAACACGCCGCAGACGAACTCGCGAATGGTGCGGCCGCGGGAAATACGCGCGATGAACAGCCCGACGAAGGGCGACCAGGACAGCCACCAGCCCCAGTACAGCAAGGTCCAGCCACCGATCCAGTCGGTGGGCTCGTAGGCGAACAGGTTGAAGGTTTTATTGACGATATCGGACAGGTACGCGCCCGTGTTCTGTACGTAGGCCTGCAGCAGGAACACGGTCGGGCCCACAATCAGCACGAACAGCATCAGGATCACCGCCAGGCCCAGGTTGAGCTCGGAGAGGATACGGATGCCTTTATCCAGCCCACTGGCCACCGACAGGGTGGCAAGCGTACAGGTGACGGCAATCAGGATGACCTGGATAGTGGTGCTGATGGGCAAGCCGAACAGCTGGTGCAGGCCGCTGTTGATCTGCAGCACGCCGTAGCCCAGCGAAGTGGCGACACCGAACACCGTGCCCAGAATGGCAAAAATATCCACCGCATGCCCAATGGGGCCGTAGATACGCTCGCCAATCAACGGGTACAGCGCCGAACGCAGGGTCAGCGGCAGCCCGTTGCGGAAGCTGAAGTAGGCCAGGATCAGCGCCACGATGGCGTAGATGGCCCAGGCATGCAGGCCCCAGTGGAAGAACGTGATGTTCATCGCTTCGCGCGCTGCCGCGATGGTGTTGGGCTCACCCACCGGCGGGTTGATGAAGTGCATCACCGGCTCTGCAACGCCGAAGAACATCAGGCCGATGCCCATGCCTGCGGAGAACAGCATGGCGAACCAGCTTTTGTTGGGGTAATCCGGCTCGCTGTGGTCCGGGCCCAGCTTGATGTCGCCGTAACGGCTGACCGCCAGGAACACCACGCTGATGAGTACCAGCGCCACGGTGAGGATGTAGAACCAGCTGGCGTTGGTGATGATCCATTGCTGGACGTGTTCGAACACCTGCTGGGCGTGTTCCTGGAAAACAGTGGCATACAGCACCAGCAACAATACGAGTATGGCACTGGTGAAGAAGACGGGCGGGTTGATGGTGCTCCTGCGTTTTTGCTCTGCAGTCATAGGCAGTATTACTCCTGGCGTTCAGCGCTGCGCATCGTGAATGGGTGGTCAGGACACGACCACCCTCGGCGCGTGATGAATGAGAGATGCTGAAACCTTACCGTCAGTTCCGGCATTTCCCAAACTTAACCGCTGTGTTTTACCGCCAGGCATTCGCCAGCAGGTCAGCCCAGGTCGCGTTTGAGCGCGGCAATGTGCTCCGGGCCGATGCCGCAGCAGCCACCTACCATGCTGGCACCCCGCTCGCGCCAGTCGGTGGCCCAGGCCAGGTAGCCCGGTGGGTCGAGGTCTTCACGCAGTTCATCCAGGCCGTCGTTGGCCGTGGCCTCCTTGGGCTGCGGCGGGAAGGCGTTGGCGTACGCCCCTATTGCCACCTCGGCCCCGTGCTGCTCGATCACCTGGCGGGCCACATCGATTGCAGCGCCAATCACTTCGGGCTGGCTGCAGTTGAACAGCACCGCAGCAGCACCGAGGGCAAACACGGCCTCGATGGCATCGGCTACCGGTTCACCGGAGCGCAGGCGTGGCACGGCGTCCACGTCTTCGTCCTGCAAGGTGAACGACACCCAGAACGGGCGGCCGTCTTCAGGCAGGTGCTGATGAATGGCCCGCACTTCGGCAATGGCGCTTTGGGTTTCTGCCAGCCACAGGTCCACATGGGGTGACAGGCCTTGCAGCAGTGGCAGCAGCACCTCGGCCACGCGCGCTGGCTGGAACAGGTCGGGGCGGTAGGAGCCGAACAGCGGTGGCAAGGAGCCTGCCACCTTCACCGGGTGCGCACCGCTGTCGGCGGCGTGACGGGCCAGTTGCCCGGCAATATTGGCGAGCTGTCGCCCCTCTTCAGCGAAGCGCGCTTCGCCAATATGGAAAGGCACCACCGCGTAGCTGTTACTGGTGATCACCTGGGCACCTGCAGCAATGAACGCCGCATGCACACCCACCACGGCCTCCGGCGCTTCGCTCAGGGCCAGTGCCGACCACTCGGGCTGGCGGAACGGCGCCCCGCTGCGTTGCAGCTCACGGCCCATGCCACCGTCAAGAATCACCATCGCTCGCTGTTTCATATAACTACTCTAAAGGTGCTTATGAATAAAATTCATTATGTTGACCACATATATAACTATTAAATACCCAATCCCTTTTTTGGCCAACTTTTCAGGTATGAACATGCGATTTTCTGCATTGCTCGGCGCGGGCCTCGTGCTGCTTGCCACCGCCTCCCAGGCTTTTGCCGGTGCCACGCTGGAGCGAGTCGAATCGCGCAAAGAACTGGTCAATGTGCTGATGGAGAGCTACCCGCCGTTTTCCTTCCTGAACGACCAGAACCAGCTGGATGGCTTCGACGTGGATGTGGCCAAGGCCGTGGCCGCCAAGCTGGGCGTGAAACTGCGCCTCGAAACCCCGTCCTGGGACGTGATCGCCGCAGGGCGCTGGAGCGGCCGCTACGACATCTGTATCTGCTCCATGACCCCGAGCAAGGCCCGCGCCGAGGTGTTCGACTTCCCGGTTGAATACTACGCATCGCCTGCGGTGATCGTGGTCAACGCCAAGGACGATCGCATTCATGGCGCCAAGGACCTGGACGGGCGCAAGGTAGGCCTGACCAGCGCCTCCAGCTACGAAAGCTACCTGAACAAGAACCTGGTGATTGAAGGTGACGAGGGGCGCAAGATCGAATACCCGTTCGACTTCGTGCAGATCGCGCCCTACGACACCGACAACGTCGCCTTCCAGGACCTGGGGCTGGGCGCCGGCGTGCGCCTGGACGCCATCCTCACCAACCTGGTAACCGCACAACCGCGCCTGAACCAGGACAAGCGCTTCAAGCTGGCCGGTGCACCGCTTTATGAAGAGCCGAACGCCGTAGCCATCGAAAAAGGCGACGCCGAGTGGGATGCCAAGGTACGCCAGGTATTCGCCGAGCTGAAAGCGGATGGCACCCTGAGCAAGCTGTCGCAGAAATGGATCGGCGCCGATATCAGCAAATGAGTACCTTCCCTTCCGCCCCCAAACCCACGGGCCCCCGTCTGCTGGGCTTCAAAACCCGGTTGCTGCTGACCTGGCTGGTGATGTTCGCGCTGTTTATCGGGTTCTTTCTCAGCTTTGACCTGAAGTTCTCGATCATTGTGGAGAAGTTTCCCAACCTGGCGGGCTTCACGCTTGGGCCAAACGGGTTTCTGCAAGGGGCGGCACTGACGCTGTTCCTGTGCCTGTGCTCGATGGTGGTGTCGGTGCTGCTGGGCTTCGCTGCGGCCCTGGCCAGGCTGTCGGGCAGCGCGGTGCTGGTGGGCGTGGCCAGCTTCTATACGTCGTTCTTCCGCGGTACGCCGCTGCTGATCCAGATCCTGCTCATCTACCTGGGCCTGCCCCAGGTGGGGCTGGTGCCAGGCGCCATCAGTGCCGGCATCATCGCCTTGTCTCTGAACTACGGCGCCTACCTCAGCGAAATCTTCCGCGCCGGCATTCTGGGCGTGGCCCGGGGCCAGCGTGAGGCCGCACTGGCCCTGGGCATGCGCCCGCCGCAAATCTTCAGCAGCATCGTGCTGCCCCAAGCCATGCGCGTGATCATCCCGCCCACGGCCAACCAGTTCATCTCGATGCTGAAGGATTCGTCGCTGATCTCGGTGATGGGGGTATGGGAAGTCATGTTCCTTGCCCAGTCCTACGGCCGCTCCAGCTACCGCTACCTGGAAATGCTGACCACGGCGGCGGTGATCTACTGGGTGCTGTCGATAGTGTTGGAACTGGTGCAGGCGCGGTTGGAGGGGCATTACGGGAAGGCGTATCAGCGTTGAGCCAGGCAGCCATCGCCACGCAGGTGTTCCGACGCGTGGCGATGGCCAGGCAGGTGTTGGAAAAACAGCGCCTTAACGCCCCACGTCCGCCACCAACTTCGAAGAAAACTGCCCCACCGCCGTCACCACCTGCTGCGCCCCGGACTGGATCTCGCTGATCACGCTTCCAGCCTGCTGGGCCAGGCTCAGGCCAATTTCTGCCTGTTTTCGGCTCTCCCCCATGCTGACCACCGCCTCTTCCACCAAGGCGTTGTTCTTCTGCACCACTTCGACGATTTCCTGGGTGGCGGCGCTGGTGCGGCCAGCCAGCTTGCGTACTTCGTCCGCTACCACCGCGAACCCACGGCCCTGGTCGCCGGCACGTGCCGCTTCGATCGCGGCGTTAAGCGCCAGCAGGTTGGTTTGCTGGGCAATGCCACCGATGGTGGAAACGATGGATGTGATCAGGTGCGACTGGTGCCCCAGCGCCTCGACGCCCGTGGACACACTGGTGACCTGGGTGACGATGCGGTTCATGGTGTCGACCGTATCGCGCACAGCCTCGGCGCCACGCTGGGCGGAGCTGTCGGTTTGCCGGGAAATCTCGTAGGCAACGTCTGCCGCCGAGTTGACCTGCTGCTCGTGTTCCACCTGCTCGGTGATATCCACGGCAAACTTCACGATCTTGTAAAGCTGCCCACGGGTATCGCGCACCGGGTTGTACGATGCCTCCAGCCACAGCTCACGCCCGTGCTTGTCGAGCCGCTTGAACCGCTCGGCAACGAAGCGGCCGTCATTAAGGCTGGCCCACAACTGCTGATACTCCGCAGACCTGGTGTAGACCGGGTCGCAGAACAGGCTGTGGTGCTTGCCGACGATTTCCGCCAGGGTGTAATGCACGGTGTTGAGGAAGTTCTCGTTGGCCGTAAGGATGGTGCCGTCGAGCTTGAATTCGATCACCGCCGTCGAGCGGGACAGCGCCTTGATCAGCTCTTCATTCTCGCGCGCCTGGTCGATGCCAGCCGTGACGTCAATGGCGTAGGCAGACATGTGCGTGACTTCACCTGTGGGCGACTTCACAGGGCACCAGGCTGCACGCATCCACACCATGCGGCCATCGGCGGCAAAGTAACGGTAGGCGTCGCTTACACCGGTACCTTTGGCAATAGCCGCCTGGAAGTTCTTGTAACACGGCAGCTCCTTGACGTAGCTGGGCGCCAGCGTACCCAGAGAACTGCCTACCAGCCGCGAGGCGTCGATGCCGATGAACTGTGCGAAGCGTTCATTGACTGCGGTGATCTGCATGCCCCGGTCCACGGTGATTTCAAGCATCTCGTCGGACCTGCTCTGTTCTGCAGCGCGCAGCCTGGCCAGTTCCTGCCTGAGCGCCTCGACCTCTTCCTTAAGCCGTTGGTTGAACATGGAACACCTCGCATTGTTGGGCAGCAACTCGCGGGCCTGCACAGCCCCGGTAATGGTAGGACACTGGAAACAAGCCTCAGGTTTGCCGCCCCTGCTGTAGCCACGCGGCAAGGTCCGCTGCCGGCATGGGCCTGGCGTAATAATAGCCCTGCCCCTGATCGCAGCCCCACCCACGCAACACATGGTGATGCAGGTCGGTCTCTACGCCTTCGGCAACCACGGTCAGGCGCAGGTCTCGCAACAGGCTGACCAGGCCACGTACGATGTGCCAGTCATTGCCGCCCGGTTGCAGCTCCACCAGCAGGGAGCGGTCGAGCTTTACGCTGGTGGCGGGGATTTTGCGCAGGTAGATCCAGTTGCTGTAACCGCTGCCGAAGTCATCGATGCCGATCGCGACGCCCAGGGCGCGAAAACGCTGAAGCTGCTCATGCACCGTGTCGAAGTCGGTGACCAACGCGCTTTCGGTGAACTCCAGCTCGACCTGCGCAGGGCTGACGTCATATTCAGCCAGCGCCTTGTTCAGGTCGTCATACAATTGCCCGTCACCGAGGTCGAGCGCCGAGATGTTGAGCGACACCTGCAGGGTGATCTGGTGGGCCCGCCAGTCAGCGATCTGTTGGCACACCTGCCTGATGACCCAGCGCGTGATGCCGCGGATGGACGCCGTGGTTTCTGCCAGCGGAATGAACTCTGCCGGGCTGATCTGGCCCAGGGTTGGGTGCACCCAGCGCAACAGCGCCTCCACCGCCACGCAGCGGTTGCTGTTGAGGTCCATGCGCGGCTGGTACACCAGGCTGAGCTGGTCTGGCGCGGCAAGTGCCGCTTCCAGGGCGTTGAGAATGGCGGTGTTGCGCCGCAGGCTGGCATCCACCACCGGGTCGTAGGCAAGCCAGCGCTGGTCGGCCTTGCGCGCGGCGTCCGTCATGCTCGCCATCAACCGCAGAATGTCCAGCGACGGGTCGACATCCACGCCCAGTGCAAGCACGCTGATGCCCACGTCCGGCACAACGGGCACGTTACCGCTGTGTAGCGGACCGCTCAGGGAACGCACCAGTTCACCCAGCCGGGCGGCCAACACGGACGCGTCACAGGCACCCACCACGGTCATGAAGCCCAGGGTGCTGGGCCGGTACAGGCGGCAACCCTCCGGTAGCGCCGCCATCAGTACCTCTTTCACCGCCAGCATGAAATTGGTGAAGAACTCGATACCCAGTGCCTTGAACAGGCTGTCCATGCCGGCAGCCGATATCGGCTCGATGAAGATAGCCACCTGGCCCGTCAGCGCCGCAGCATCCTTGAAGTCGGCTTCGAAACGGCGGCGGTTGGGCAGGCCGGTCATGGGGTCGTAGAAGTTCTGCTGGTGGATCGACTGCAGCCGCTCGACCACAACCCTGGCGGCGTTGCTGAGCAGGTTGCGGTCCCGCTCGGACAACGCCGGCCGAGTCTCATGGTCGATGATGCAAAGGCCACCCAGGCTCACCCCGGGGCGAATCACCAAGGGGGCACCCGCGTAATAACGAATATGCGGGCTGGCCTTTACCAGCGGGTTATCCACAGTGCGGGCGTCCTGCAAGGTGTCGCAGATTTCCAGCACCGACTCCTGCCAAAGCCCGTGAGCACAGATCGACACTTCCCGGGGGGTACGGTCATCCGCCAGGCCGATCTTGGCCTTGAACACCTGATAGTCGCGGTCTACCACGCTGACCAGTACGGTGGGCACGTCGAAGTAGGCACACAGCATGTTGACTATGCTGTTGAGTACCGGGTCGGAGCCGCTCGCCAGCTCGGAAGTCAGGCGGTCCACTTCAACCAGGCGCAAGCGCTCGTCTTGCAGGATCGTTAAATTGTCCATGAAAACTCCGGTTGAAGTACCTTTGAATCGTAGCCTATAAGGCACAATGCCAGCTTATCTGGCATTTATTGTTAAGGACAATGAAAGCCCGAGAGGGCTGCGGCCAAAAAAATCTATTGGACGGTGCCTGTTATCTCGCCTATGAGTCCCTGAGGCTCTGCTGTTGTGTTGCAGGTTCGTACTGATGAATTCCAGACTATTCCGGAGTGATTCTTGACCTGGTTGAAACGTGTAATCGTCGCCCTTTTGCAGCGCCTGGAACGGGTGCAACTGAGTGTTGCCAGCCGTTACCTCGGCGCCGTGCTGGTAGTGGCCTTGTGTTGCGCCGCCCGTGCGCAGATGTCGCCTGCCGCACTCCCCTACCTGTTCTTCATACCCGGCCTGATGCTGATCGGCTTCTGGTTCGGCGCCGGGCCTTCGGTACTGGGTTGCACCCTGGCGGTGCTGGCTGCGCAGTACTTTTTCATCGGCCCACTGGGGTTCGCCGCAGACTGGACAGCCTGGGCCAACAGCCTGAGTTTTGGCCTGGTGACGCTGGGCATGGCGACGATCTGCTCGCTGCTGCGCAGCAACCTCAACGCCGTGGACCATTTGAACAGAACCCTGGAAGACGAAGTGGAACGCCGTACCGATGAACGGGACAGTATCTGGAACGTATCCCCGGACCTGATCTGCACCCTGTCCGACAGCGGCCAGCTACTGGCCATGAACCCGACGTGGCAGCTGGCGACAGGCTGGAGCGAGGAGCAGCTCAAAGCCGGCGCATTCTACAGTTTTATCTCGCCAGCGCAGCTGGCAGATGCATTGCGCGAACTCAACGGCAAGCCCATCGCCGAACTGGACACGCAAAGCGTGCGCAGCAACGGCCAGCCTTTGCTGCTGAACTGGCGCATCACCAGCCTTGCCGGCCTGTATTGCGCCGTAGCCCGGGACGTTACCCAGTACCGCGAGCGCCAGCAGGCCTTCGAGCGGGTGAGTTCGCAACTGCAGCAAAGCCAGAAGATGGAGTCGCTGGGGCAACTGACCGGTGGCCTGGCCCATGACTTCAACAACCTGCTGACCGTGATCAGCGGCAGCCACGACATGATCGAGCAGCGCCTGGCCCAAGGCCGCCACGGCGAGCTGGACCGCTACCTCGCGCTGGCCAGAACAGCCACGCGCAAGGCCAGCACCCTTACCCACCGGCTGCTGGCGTTCGCCCGCAGGCAGCCGCTGGCCAGCGCGACCGTGGATGCGGTGTTGTTGATCGAGGACATGAAAGACCTGCTGTCCAGAACCCTTACACCGCGCATCGAATTCCAGTTCGAGCCCTCGCAGGGTTCGGCGCTGTGCTACTGCGATGCGCATCAGCTGGAGAACGCCCTGCTGAACCTGTGCATCAATGCCCGCGACGCCATGCCACAGGGGGGCCGCCTGCAGGTGCAGGTGAGCAAGGTGGCGATCGGGGCGGGCCATGCCGAGCTGGCAGCCGGCGAATACGTGGAAATCTGTGTGACCGACACGGGCATGGGCATGCCGGCCAGCGTGGCGGAGCGAGCGTTCGAGCCGTTCTTTACCACCAAGCCGCTAGGCTCGGGTACCGGGCTGGGGCTGTCGATGGTCAAGGACTTCGCCCGCCAGGCGTCGGGCACGGCCCTGATTGACTCGGTGATGGGCGAAGGGACGTCCGTCAGCTTGCTGCTGCCAATTTACCGTGACCCCGCACCTGCCGCTGTTGCGGCGC
The DNA here is from genome assembly GCF_016647875.1 of Pseudomonas sp. S36. Classification (NCBI taxonomy): domain Bacteria; kingdom Pseudomonadati; phylum Pseudomonadota; class Gammaproteobacteria; order Pseudomonadales; family Pseudomonadaceae; genus Pseudomonas; species Pseudomonas sp. S36. Next base: position 60,388 of record NZ_JACVVG010000014.1, read on the forward strand.
CTGTAGACGAATCAGCAGGTGAGCCCGCCAGCCAGCGTGGGTGTGCCATGGTGATCGAGGATGAGGCAGCGATCCGTGAACTGGTTGCCGAGTCCCTGAAAGAGCTCGGCTTCGAGGTGATCGAGGTGACCGCCCCTGCTGAGGCCTTGCAGCACATCGACCAGCGCCCAGACCTGCAGCTGGTGGTGACCGACCTGGTGCTGCCTGGCAGCCTGGCCGGTGACCGCATTGCCGAAGGCGCCAGGGCACGGGTGCCGGGGTTGCGGGTGCTGTTCATTTCCGGGTTGATCGACGGTGCCGCCGAACTGGCAGAGCGCCAGGACCGCACCCGTCTACTGCCCAAGCCGTTCACCCTGCAGCAGTTCAAGGCCTGTGTGGAAGGCATGTTTACCGAGGCGAACACCACAACCCAACCGTGATCGCAGGGCGACTGTACGGCGCCCGCACCCGGTCACCGACAAATCAGAACGTACCCCGCAAGGTGAGGGCAAAGTTACGCGGCGCGCCATACCAGTTGCCGTAGGAACTGGAATCAACCGTCTGGTAGTACTTCTTGTCGAAGATATTGTTGGCGTTCACCGCTGCCGTCCAGTGCTTGTCGATGCGGTATTCGACCAGGCTATTCCACACCGCGTAGCCAGGCTGAATGTAGTTGTAGTCATCCACCGCATCGCTCAGTGACCCGTCTGCCAGCCGACGCTGCACCGAGCCACTCACATAGTTGGCACTCTGGATGGTCGCGCCGAGGCCGACCTTGAAGCGCTCAAGGTCCCCGCGCAACTGGTAGGTGGTGAAGAACTTGAACAGGTGCTTGGGCGTTTGGGTGCTGATCGGCTTGTTCTGGTTGGCCGCGTTGGCGGCGTTGGTCTGGCGGTTGATGTTGAAGGTGTAGCCAGCGCTCACCATCCACCCCGGCATCACTTCACCGCTGATTTCAGTGTCGATACCTTTGCTGACCACCTCGCCGGAGGCACTGTAGCAACAGTTGTTCTGGTTACCCGCAGGGCCCGAACCGTAGAAGTCGGCGATCGCCTCGTTGTTGCGCTTGATGTAATAAAGCGCGGACGAAATGTTCAGCCTGCCATCCAGCAACTCGCCCTTGGTACCGAACTCGTAAGTGTTGCCCGTGATGGCTTTGAGCGGGGTGAATGCGCTGTCGATGTACTCGGTTTGCGGTTTGTAGATTTCCGCATAGCTGGTGTACAGCGACCAGTCGTTACCCAGGTCGTACACCAGGCCGCCGTAGGGGGTGATGATGCCGCTTTCTTTGCCGCCGCGGGTGGTGTCGGCGTCTACCGAGGGCACCAGCACCTGGTTGAAGCCGTTATAGTCGGTATAGCGGGCGCCAACGATCAGTTTGAGCGGGTCTGCGAGCTGGGCCTTGAGGGTGGTGTACACACCGGTTTTACGCGCTACCCACGACGGGGTGTCGTAATACAACGGCGGCTTGGCACCCTTGGGCATGCTGGTGAGGTCTGCGTACGGGTCTACGGCAGGCGCCGAGGCGAAGTCGCTGTGGTCAGTGTAGGTGCGCCGGCTTTGGGTGTAGTCGCTGCCCACGATCCATTCATGCGTGCGGCCAAAGGCTTCGAAGGTGCCATCGAAGTTGACGTCCACCAGGTCCTGGTTGTTGGAGAAGTCACGCACGAAGCGCTGGAACGTGCCGCCCTTGGCCACCGTGGGGTCGATCGGGCCTTCCAGCTGGCCCAGGTCTGCGTGGCTGTCGAACTTGGTCTTGGTGTAACTGGTGTTGAACTTCCAGCTGTCGTTCAGCTGATGTTGCAGTTTGAAAAAGCCTTCGGTCTTTTTGAAGTTACCTGAGGACCAATCGGCGCTCGTGGACCTACTGCGGCTGATGTGCAGAGGGTCACCGGTCACATAACGCGGCAGGCCTTCATCCCAGTAGCCGTCGATGTCGCGCCACTCGTAGGTGCCGCCAACCGTTACCAGGGTGTCGGGGGTTACGTCGGCTTCCAGGGTTGCAAACACCACGTGCTTTTCGCTGTGGTAGTTGTCGTAGAAGGCCTTCTTGTCATCGTAGGCCATGGCCACACGGCCGCGCAGCTTGCCGTCGAAGCCCAGCGGGCCGGTGACATCGACTTCCTGGCGGTAACTGTCCCAGCTGCCAGCGGAGGTCTGCACCACCACCTGGTTGTGCGCCAGGGCACGCTTGCGCACCAGGTTGATGGTGCCGCCCGGGTCGCCGGTACCGCCATACAGGCCATCGGACCCACGCAGCACTTCGACGTGGTCGTAGGGCAGCATGTCCGGCAGGCTTTCGTAGTTTTGCTGGCGCAGGCCCGCGGCGCCGCCATCGGTTTGCACGTTGGTGAGCGCGAAGCCACGGGAGAAGATGCCGGTATTGGCGTCGTTACCGCCCGTGAGCGTAACGCCGGTGATCTGGTCCAGCGTGTCACGCAGGGTATCCAGGTGCTGGTCCTTGATACGCTGCTGGGTCATGACGGTGACCGACTGCGGGATTTCCCGCAGGGCCTGCTCGCCCTTGCCACCTACCTGAGCCAAGCCCGTGGTGTAGGCGCCGCTGTTCTCGGTCATTACGCCAAGGGGTTCCAGGCCCACCACATTGGTCGGCGACAGTGCGATGCCGCCATCGGCAGTACGGCCAGACACCGGCGCCAGTTGATAGCCACCGGTGCTCAACGGCTGGGCCTGCAAGCCCGTGTCGCGCAGCAACTGGTGCAAGGCCTGGTCGACGCTGTAATGGCCGCTCAACCCCTGGCTGCGCTTGCCGGCCAGGTCAGCCGGGTCGAAAACGATATTAAGGCCGGTTGCCCGGCTCAGCTGGGTCAGCGCTGCATCCATGGAGCCTGCAGAAATAGACAGCGCGTAAGCAGCGCCAGCCTGCGCAGGTTCGGCCGCCTGGGCGCAAGGCAGCGCAACGAGGCCAAGCCCCAGGCAGACGACAGCCTGGCGAACAGCCAGGCGCAGAGAGAGGTGGTGGGTCACGATAAATCCCGAGGCAGATGAAGGGGTATGATCTGTATGCCGGGCCAGATCCGATTTCCCCTCACGCCCCACGGGAGTTTTTTATCGGCTGGCTTCAAGCGCTCAACCGCACCCAATAGCGTGTGAGTGAGTGCAGGCGCAGCCCGTGGGCATTGGCCAGAAACGCCAGCGTGGCGTCGATATTCCGCACGTTGAAATTGCCGCTGATCGGGCGCTGGGCAATACCCGGTTCACAGCCCAGGTAGCCTGCGCGATAGCGGCTGAGTTCGGCCAGTACGTCGGCCAACGGCATGCCCCGTGCCACCAGCAGGTCATCTGTCCAGCTCACCGCCTGCGCAGCCATGCCAGCTTGGCGCTGGACACCGTTGCGGCTGAGGTCCCACACCTCGCCAACCTGGGCGACAGCACCCTCACCCGCTTGCGGCTGCATGCGTACCGCCCCTTCGGTCACCCCCAGGCGGCAGGCGTGGTCGTAAAGGCGCACCGTGAAGCGGGTACCCAACGCCTCGAACTGGCCCATCGACGTCAGTACGCGCAAGGGCCGGTGGCGTGAGGCGACCGGGTCCTTGCCGCTGACGAGGTACAGTTCGCCGCGCAGCAGCTCGACCACACGGGCGTCGCCATCGAAGCGCACCCGCACGGCGCTGTCGGTGTTCAGTTCCAGCAGGCTGCCATCGGCCAAGGTCCAGTGACCGTGCTCGCCCACCTGGGTGGTGTAGTCCGCCAGCAGGCGTTGCCACGGTTTGGTCGACTGGGTGGCCCAGGCGGTCACCCCCACAGCGCCCAGCAGCGAGAGCAGCTTGAGCATCTGGCGCCGCTGTAATCGGGCTTCCGGCAGTTTCTGCAAGGTCAGGCGAGTAAGGCTGGCTGGCACGGCTTCGAAGTGGCCGCCCAGGCTCTGCATGCGCGCCCATGCCTGGCGGTGGGTTTCTGCAGCGGCCAACCAGTGCTGGAACGCCTGGCGGGTGCTGGCGTCGGGCTGGCTGTAGGTGATACGCACCGACCAGTCGATCGCCTGGTCCACCACTGCCGGCGGCAATGACGTGAGGGCAGGCTCGGTCACTGGTCCGCCTCGAACTGCACCCGGTAACAGTGGCGCAGCGCCTTGGCGATATCCCGTTCAACGGTTGCCAGCGAAACGCCGAGCCGCTCGGCGATCAGCGGGCATTTCATGCCATCGAGCTTGGCCAGCAGAAACGCGGTGCGCACCCGCCCTGGCAGGTCGTCCAGCAACCGGTCAATCGCCACCAGTGCCTCGATGGCCAGCAACCCGACCTCGGGGGGCGGCACCTGGTCTTCGGGCAGATGGGCCAGGGTTTCCAGCCAGGCCCGCTCGATATCCCGATGCCGCCACAGGTCGATCACCAGGCCGCGGGCGATGGTGCGCAAGTAAGGGCGCGGCTCATGCACTGTGTACATCTGACGCCGCTGCATCACCCGCACGAACGTGTCCTGAGCGAGGTCTGCGGCATCTTCGGCATTTTTCAGCCGCTGCCGAAGCCAGCTTTGCAACCAGCCATGGTGGCTGACATAGATGTCTTCGAGCGAGGAAGCACCAGGCATGTCGAGTCTTCCGTTAAGAGCATGAATGATAATATGTCGTATTATCACCCGCCCTCTACAAAAGAAACCAGTGCCCTACCCCTGGCAAAACCGAATACGGTTGCCAAACGGGTCGTAAACCTCCAGCACCTTGCCCCACCCTTGCTCGACAATATCCGGCCGCCCATACCCATACCGCTTGGCGGCCAACTCATCGCGCAGGCGTTCGATGTTCACCATGGGTACAAACAGCGTGCTCCCCGGGCTGGCATCCCCATGGTGCTCGGACAGATGCACTTTCAGCCCGTCGCGCTGAATACCCATATACAACGGCAGGTCCGCTTCAAAGCGGTGTTCGAACTCGACTGTGAAACCGAGGAACTCCAGGTAAAACTCCCGGGCTTTCGCTTCATCGAACATACGCAGAATGGGGATGGCTGTTTCGAACCGGATTGCTGAAGGGTCGGGTGCCGGGGGGAGCATTGCCGAAGCGGTGTTCCAGTCCTTGTAACCCAACTGTTGCGCCACAATTTCCAGCGCCGCGGAATGGGGCAGGTTCTGGTCCCGGGTTGCCAGGGATGCACGCAGTGCCTTGGCCATGCGCTTGGCGGTATCAATAGTCGACATCTTGCCTCCTGAAGCCGAAGCAGACCGGTGCTCGCCTTGCCAAACCTCGGCTGAAGAGAGGATGTGCAGGAATGAGGTGTTGAAATGCTTTCACCTTTCCGGGACGGAGCGAGCGGCAGGCAGCATTGGCCTGGGGGCGATAGTACAGGGTGTGAGGGTGGGCCGGAAGGCGGGGCGGTGTTAAGTGAGCACTGGCCCTACTGACGCCAGAAACTCTGTGGTTTCCCGGTTGGAACGCAAGCGCACCACCCGGCAACCCGCAGGTGCGGTGGCCGCCAACTGTTCCATCTTGGCACGCGCAGTGTTTCTCGATGACCAGATGTACTTGAAGAACTCGGGAAGGTTGCCGAGTAATTCCGGGCAATTCTCCGGCAGGTCTGGGCGCGTGTGGCCCCGGTTCGACAAGGTTCTGAAAACCACGCGCCAGCACCTGAGCGCGAGGGAGCGGTCGACCCAGATGAGAACGTCGGCACGTGCCAGGCGGGTATCCCAGGTTTGCGAGTGACCGCCTTCGAAGATCCATCGCTCACCGGCTTCTACTTCATGGCACAGGCGGGTTTTCTCGTCCCGGCTGCGTTCTACCCAGCCAGGTTGCCAATGGATGGTATCGATGTGGATAACCGGCAGGCCCGTGCGCTCGCCCAGTTGGCGGGCCAATGTGCTTTTGCCGGCGCCGGGTTGGCCGACGATCATGACCCTTTGCACGTGAACTCCTTTTCTAATGGGGGGTGTTGATGTCGGTGCGGGAACGGCAACTTCGATAAGGGTTGATCATTGGCCTCAAGACCAATGATCAACCCTTCGTCACTACGCTTCGCCAGCAGATGATCCCATCGAGCTCATGAGCTTGCCGCAGTGTTCGCTGGCGCTCTGGCTGATGATACGGACTGCCTGGTGAATCCCGGCCGTGTTGCGAAAGCTCAACTGCGGGTTGTGCTCACACTCCAGCATTTCGTCGTGTTGCACCAAGGCTTCGCCCAACAGCTCGAGGGTCCAGGCGTAGCTCTGGATGATGGTGAGGCGTTCTTGGTCAGTCATGGCAAACCTCCGACAATTCGATTGAGAAGCGTGATCGATCGTAGGACAACTTAGCCGTGTGCGACGGGCTGTAGCGGAGGTGACCGGATACGGGGATTTTCAGCGGGTTTGCGGTAGTCATGCATGAGTTCCTTTCGTGATGGAACTGCCACCGCTCGCGGCCAAGCAAGTTGAGGTGGCAGCAGTACGCGGGTTGGCCGACCGGGACGAAAGGAGCCCGGCACACCCGAAGGTGTCCCGCGCACCACCGCCATAACGCAACATCGCTGGCACAAAAAAAGCGCCTGCGATGAAGACTGAGCGCTGATGCGCCTTTCGATTCCGACCGGCCAAGGTCGCATCGCCGATGCTTCGGCGACTGCAAGACTTTATTACCCTATGGCTGTCTAGGCAAGTTTCCAGATGTCGGAGAGGACGCACCTTGCCGTAGGAAAACAGAGTTTGCCGTTGACACCCGCGCTGAACGCACTAGCATGGGATATACAGACAACATATCCCAGGAGATAGACCATGGAGCAAGGTGCCGTTTTTCAAAGCAATCGCAGCCAAGCGGTGCGGCTGCCTAAAGCAGTTGCGCTTCCTGACGATGTGAAGCGCGTCGATGTGGTGGTGGTGGGCCGAGCCCGAATCCTCACCCCGGCGGGTGAATCATGGGACAGCTGGTTTGACGGCAGTGATGTGAGTTCCGACTTCATGGCAGACCGTGAACAGCCAGTAGATCAGGAGCGAGAGGCGTTCTGATGCTCAAGTTCATGCTGGATACAAATATCTGTATTTTCACAATCAAGAACAGGCCCCAAGAGGTTCGGGAAGCCTTCAAACTGCACCACGGCCAGATGTGCATTAGCACGGTGACCCTGATGGAGTTGATCTACGGAGCGGAAAAATCCTCCAATCCGGAGCGTACATTGGCGGACGTGGAAGGCTTTGCCGCTCGCTTGGAAGTCCTTAAGTACGATCACGATGCCGCAGCTCACACAGGCCAATTGCGCGCTGAATTGGCGAGAATTGGCAAGCAGATAGGCCCGTATGACCAGATGATCGCGGGGCACGCCCGCTCTCAAGGTCTGATTGTCGTTACCAATAACCGGCGAGAGTTTGATCGCGTTCCAGGTTTGAGAGTCGAGGATTGGGTCCACAGCGTTGAGTAACTGTCGATCCACGAGTTCAAAACTAGACTCATCGCCCCATCAATGCTGATGCCGATGATGAATATCCGGAAAGTGCGCATGGCTGTGGCGCATCGGCAGGTGCTCATGCCGATGGCTGTGAGGCTCCGCCCCATCCCATTCGAAGTCATGGTCGTGCTGATGGTGTTCATCATGTACATGCCGGTGATCATGTAGCTGGCGCAGGTGCTGGTGTTCGTGGGCATGGCTTTCGGTCAGGTGTATCCAGACGCCAAGCGCCATCAGCGCAGCAGCTACCCAGAACAACCCGGTCACCGCCTCGCCCATGAACAGAATCGAGATGGCAGCCCCAAGGAACGGCGCAATCGAGAAGTACGCCCCCGTACGTGCAGTCCCAAGTCCTCTCAACGCCAGCACGAAGAGCACCAGGCTGAAACCATAACCCAAAAAGCCCACGATCAGGATCGGCCCAAGCCGCGCCAGTTCTGGTAGATGCGCGCCAAGCGCAATGGCCAGCACTGTGTTCACCACACCCGCTACCACGCCTTTGGTGCCCGCAATGAACAACGCGTCGGACGCCGAGATCTTGCGCGTCAGGTTGTTATCCACAGCCCAGCACATGCACGCGATCGCCACTGCAAATGGCCCCAACCAGCCCTGGACGCCAGTGGGGCCCTGCGGCCAGGCCAGCAACACGCCCCCCGCGACAATGGCCACCATGCCAGCGACAATCCGGCGGTCGGCGTTTTCCTTGAACACGATCCAGGCCAGTACCGCCGTCAGCACGGCCTCAAGGTTGAGCAGCAGCGACGCGGTAGTCCCTGAGGTGAGGGCCAAGCCAAACATCAATGCGACCGGCCCCAGCACTCCACCAAAGGCGATTGCGCCCAAAAACCATGGCCACTCTGCTGCTGCCAGGCCGGTAGGCGTCCAGCCACGGTCGCGAACTAGCCGGGTGATGGTCAGCCCTGCGCCGCTACCCAGGTAGAGCAAGCCGGCCAGCAGGACCGGAGACATGCCCAGCCCCAGGAACTTGGCCAGTGGGGTACTCGCACCGAACAGTAATGCGGCGCCCAGCGCGTAGACGATGCTGTTGGTCATGGTACGGTCCGTAGTGCAGTTGGCTTGGTATGAACGATACCCCTCCCATGCCCTGCCCGCACGCACGCACTAGCCATCCTTATCAGGGAGCAACCTTCGCGGGATCCACCTGTAGCATCCAGCGGCTCCGCTGGGACTGGAGCGCATCCTCAAGCACCGAGGCTTCCCAACCGTTCTGCGCATGGCGGCTCTGCTCAAATGTATCGTTCAGAACCTTCAGCAAGTTACGCGACTGAGTAACAGCTTTGGGCGTGGTCACATCGTCCTTGAGATCGCCCTGGATGTAAGTAAGCACTCGCTCTTTCTGGCTTGCCTGCTGAGTGGCGCTGGCCTCTACCAGAATCCCCTCATCGTAGGCCAGGCGCGTACTGCTGCTCGCCTGGTCATCGATCAGGTGATAGGTGTAGTTCTGCGACTTGCGGTCGTTATCCAGATTGAGGGCTCCCTGCTGGCCAATGGCGCGATGGAACGAAGCCTGCAGTTTGCTCTGCTGATGCTGCTCAACGGACAAGTTCTGCAAGGCCCGCCCATTGATAGACGTGGTCTGCGACAGGTTGAAGCTGAAACTGTCCACTTCATCTGGCCGCATCGGGTTTGAACTGCGTGCGCTCTCGCTGATCGATGCTTTGAAGTCTGCCAAGCCACTCAACAGGGCACGGTCCTTATCGGTCAGCGGCAACGGCCGCTGAGTAACCGGCTGGCGGTTGTCATCCATGCTGTTGAGCGCGGTGAATGCATCCTTGAGCAGGCCCACCAGGTGCCTGTCGCCATGCCCTCGATCCTGTGCCGCGTCAAACTGGTTCAGGTAGTTGTCGATTGCGGTTTTGCGTTGGGCGCGGTTACCCAGTAGTTCAGCATCCTGTGTGTCCAGGCTAAGTTTCACCTGGCCGGATGGGCCCTCGAGGCTGAGGCTTCGCGCCTTGTCATTGAGTGCCAGATCAAAGGCCTGCTCGCCGCTAGGGGTTTCCAGCTTTGCCGTCATTTGCAGTGACGTGAACACCGCTGGATCAAGCTTTACCAGGCTGCCCAATTTCAGTTGCGGCGGTACTTCATACAAGCCGTCGATAGCGGACTGGAATGAATCTGCGAGTTCGCCTAACCCCTTCAGCTCATCAGCAGTGAGTTCAGTACCTTCAACTTCGGCGCTGACAGCCAAGCCCTTTTCGCTGCTGGCCAACAACAGCTTTACAGTGGCCCCGGAGGCGGTGGTGAGGTTGAACGTAACGCCGTTGTCCGGGTGATTGCGCAGGTTCTGTTGCTGGAGCTTGAGCTCATCCGCAGTTAGCGGCGCGTTATCTGTGTAGGTGAATAGCGACTGGGAAATGCTGTTACCGCCATTCAGCGCCAGCTGCTGCATGAGCGCGCCGCCGATACCCTTGAAGCGGCTGGCGGTTCTGGACGACTCGAACGCAGTTTGCAGGGTTGTGGATAACGTATTCTGGCTGTCACTTTCCCAGGCATAGCGGGTGCGGGCTGAGAGCAGGCTATGGCGGGAATAGATGTCTGGATCATTGCCAGTGGGGATCTGGCCGAGAACGACGTGGCTGCTCGGCGAGGATGGCGTATCGGCGACTGGGGTAGCGGCCTGCTTGCTCGCGATCGCCGGAGATGAATGCGAAAGGGTGGCGCTTTGGTCCAGGTGATAGGTTGCTGTTATCGAAACCATGGGGGCGTCCTGCCGGGCGTGGGTGTTGCAATGATATCGGCAGGCCATCATGTTTCATTAGGGGAACGACGGAGCTCGTGCAGATTGCCCCTACATGATCCAGCGAGAAGCCTTACAGGAGCGCGACTTGCGAACAGCCACAGCCAGCGATACGTTGCTTTAGTCGACGTACATTGCCTGATCGCGCTCGGCGACCTGAACGAGAAGGCGCGACAGCATTACAACCACAACTGCAGGCGCTTTTTTAGGGGTGCTGTTTCGAGTAATGGCGGCTGTGCGTGGGAGACCTTGGGGTCTGCCGGGTGCCTTTTCCTCGGTTCGCCAACCTGCGTACAGCGGCCACCCTAACCGTTCGGCGACGGGGGTGGGGGGTGAGGACTTATGCGAGGTGCAACATGGAGAAGTCTAAAGTAATGGCGAGTGGCGAGGACCAAGCACTGAACCAGTCCGATGCGGTTTCGCTGACTGACGGTTCAGCGCTGGATGGTGGGATCAACGCAGATCGAGACCAGATTACAGCCACCGGTACCGAAATATGGGACGCTTGGTTCGACGGGGTTGGCATCAACGCCGATGCCATGACGGATCGCAAACAGCCGCTCATTCAGGAACGTCAGAAACTTTGAAGGAGCGGCGGACTCGTCACCATGATCCATGTCTGGAAGGATTTGACCAGACATGGGCCCTCCCCTTCTAGCCCTTGTCCTGAACAGAGTCTGGATTGCTTTCGTACCGCAACCACCCCGCAACATTGGAGCCTCCCCCTGCGCGATCCTTGGGATGAACGCGCCCTTCATTAACAGGCACCTCTGCAAAATCAAACGGGCTCATTCCCTCAATGCACGCAACATTGACCCCGTACTGGTCGGGCGAAGAGCGGCGCTGGTGGAAGGTATAGATACCGCACTTCGAGCAGAAGTAGTGCTTGGCTTCGCGAGTGTTGAACTGATAAAGGGCTAGCGCCTCTTGCCCTTGAGTAACAGTGATATCCCCCAGATTGGCCGATACCGCCACAGCGCCTCGCATACGGCAAAGCGAGCAGTTACACCTGCGTGCGGTTCGCAGGCCGTGGGTCAAGCGCAGCGAAAACCGCACTGTCCTGCAATGGCAGGCTGCTTGGTAAACAGGGCGATCATCGCTTTTTTCATCAGTCATGGTGTTTCTCTAATATAGGAAACTAACTTGAAGACTCACGGCACAGGCTCTGAATGTATACCCATCGGCCTGAACCGTGAATGCCTCCCACGCGCAGCCGCTAGCGCAGCAGGTTGGTCTTCGCCAAGTCCAGTACCTCGTCACCACGCCCACTCATTACCGCTTTGAGCATGTACAGGCTGAAGCCCTTGGCCTGCTCCAGCTTGATCGCCGGCGGCATGACCAACTCCTGAGTAGCGGTGACCACGTCGACCAGCACCGGGCCATCGTGCGCCAGTGCACGGCGCAGGGCGTCTTCCAGGTCTTCCGAGCGCTCTACGCGAATCCCCAGGATGCCCATGGCATTGGACATGGCGGCGAAATCAGGGTTGTGCAGGTCGGTGCCGGTGTCGAGATATCCAGCCGCCTTCATTTCCATGGCGACGAAACCCAGTGAGGCGTTATTGAACACCACTACCTTCACAGGCAATTTCAGCTGCGAGAGCGAGATAAAGTCCCCCATCAACATGCTGAACCCACCGTCGCCACTCATCGAGATGACCTGACGACCCGGGAAGGCTGCCTGCGCGCCCATGGCCTGGGGCATGGCATTGGCCATCGAGCCGTGGTTGAACGAGCCGACCAAGCGACGCTGCCCATTCATCTTCAGGTAACGCGCCGCCCAGACGGTAGGCGAACCCACGTCAGCGGTAAATATCGCGTCTTCGGTGGCCAGTTCGCTGAGCAGACGCGTGACATATTGCGGATGGATCGGCCGGTCGCCCTTGGATGGCTCCGCCAAGTCGTCCAGGCCCTGGCGCGCCTTGCCGTAGGCTTTCAGTGAGTCGTCCAGGAAACGGCGATCAGTTTTGCGCGTCAGGCGCGGCAGTAGCGCGTTGAGGGTTTCGCCGACATCGGCAGCGATGCCAAGCGACAGGGTTGCGCGGCGCCCCAGCGCTTGCGGGTCACGGTCAACCTGTACGATCTTGGCATCGCTCGGGTAGAACTGCCGGTAAGGGAAGTCGGTGCCCAGCATCACCAGCGTGTCGCAGCCCAGCATCGCGTGGTAACCGGAGCTGAAGCCGATCAACCCCGTCATGCCAACGTCGAAGGGGTTGTCCCACTCCACGTGCTCCTTACCCCGCAGCGCATGGACCACCGGCGCGCCAAGCGCATCGGCCAACGCCACCACCTGGTCATGAGCCCCCGCGCAGCCACTGCCGCACAGCAGGGTTACCTTGTGGCTGTCTTCCAGCAACTCGGCCAGGCGCTGCAAGTCGGCTTCCGCTGGCAGGATGCGCGGCTGCTGCAAAGCAGGCCAGGCTGCCGGCTTTTCTTCAACCTCCAGCAGCGATACGTCACCGGGTATCACCACCACCGCCACACCGCGATTGAGAATGGCCGAGCGCATTGCCCGGTGCAGCACCTGCGGCATCTGCGCCGGGTTGCTGACCAACTCGATGAAATGGCTGCATTCCTTGAACAGTTCCTGCGGGTGGGTTTCCTGGAAGTAGTTCAGGCCAATCTCCGAGGATGGGATTTGTGCAGCGATGGCCAGCACTGGCACCCGGTTGCGGTGGCAGTCGAACAAGCCATTGATCAAGTGCAGGTTACCCGGCCCGCAACTGCCTGCGCACACCGTCAGCTCGCCGGTGACCGCAGCCTCTGCACCGGCGGCGAAGGCTGCGACTTCCTCATGGCGCACGTGCATCCACTCGATGCTGTCCATGCTGCGCAGGGCATCGGTCAGGCCGTTGAGGCTGTCGCCGGTGAGACCCCAGATCCGTTTGATACCGGCCTGTTCGAGGGTGGAAGCCAGTTGCTGGGCCATGTTGATCTTTGCCATGAGAACTCCTGGTGCGAACGGGAAGAAGTGATCGATGGGAATAGAGACAGGCGTGGGGTGGGGGGTGTTCGGTTAGGTGTGTGAAGGAATCGTCATGTGGGGTAGCAGGGTTGGGGCGGGATGGGCTGCAGAAAGATATTGGGCCCCTTTATCGAATCTACCCCATCCCAAACGGTACCCCTAAATCGGCTGGCAGCTGCCAGACTCAGGCGGAACGCCATAACGAAAAAACCCGCCAGAAGGCGGGTTTTGCGGGGGTTCCAGAGATTTTGGTAGCCTTCACTGGAACGTGAACTGGTGCGGAGACAGGAATCAAACAATAGGCAAAAACCCCAGTGTAAAAGCCACTTTCTAGCAAATCAGAGCTAAGCGTATCCCTAAACGTATCCCTAAAGCGAAAACCACCTTCGCGGCATCGAATCGGGGATCAGGTCGAGGATTAGCTGGGCCGAGGTAGAGAAAGAGATTCTCCACCGCCTTACCCGCCTCTCTTGGATGAGCGCTCCCAGCTCAAGGCCAACCAGGATCGACGCCAAGGGTTGCGAACCGTGACGTCCTCAATTGCAACAATACAGATAGCCCGGGTAGTCTTCGCAATAGCCAAATGAAATCACCGTTCGGAAAGGATCATCCGTGGCCGACTACATCAACAAAAGCATCATCTGCCAAGCCTACCTCCACTTGGACCCCGCGCCAGAGGATTTGAACGACGATGAGCTGAAGGAGGCCCTGCAAGAATTTCTCGGCGTCCGAGCGGAGTTTTTCCTCTACAAAGAGGTTGGGACCGATGTTGAGCTGAAGGAAGGGTCGCTAAAAATCTATCTAACCATCGCGGGCAGTATATACGCAGGCATAAGCCAGTACCCGAGCTTCAGGGAGGGAATAGACCTGTTCGCGACGGATGCAAAAAGGATGTCCGAGTATGCAATATCGGAAAGCCTCTTCATTACTAAATCCCGCCACGACTGCATTTTGCGGACCGAAGCTCGAACTGGTGTATGCGGGACCCTGAAGAAAATTGCTGACGAGATTGATGCCATCAGAAGACAAAATGGTGAGATTGATCCAAGTAGGCTGATCGAGAAAATGGAGAAGCTTAAGAAGGTAATTTTTACTTTCAAGGACAATGTCAATTCGGCCGAGGATAAAGCTTGGGTTTTCCCGCAGCTAAAAGGCTATGCCGAAGAACAGATTCCGAAGCGGGCAAAAGCACGTCCTGGTGAAGCCGTGAGCCAGGAAATCCAAGAGGCGTTCACGAAGGAACGGCGGTTGTTAATGCGCTCCATGAATCTTGACGGCTAGCTAAGAAGACCGCATTTGCAGCCCCGCGCAGGCCAATAGGCTGAGAGTAAGCGGAGCTCATTCTTGCAGTTGACAAGATAATTGACAGTTAACCCGCCATTTGAGGGGGTTCACCCAGTGAAACAGTTCACTAAGCTGGGAGCTCTGTCGCTAACAAGAAAGCGCGGGTTTCCTGCCCCGTATGCTGCCCATACTCCCAGGGTCCCCGGCTGGTTACAGAAAACGGGAGATCGGGACTACCTGTACCGCTGAAGGCGTGAACATATAGGGGCATGGGGTTCCTAGCTAGCCAACTCTATCCAGCGGTGTAACAGGTGTAATCCGTGTAACCAGCACTACTAATCTATTGATTTTAAAGGCCGAAAGCATAGTTAGACGCTAGCTTGGCCGCTCGTGCCTTGCAGTGTAACGGTCGGATCGGTGTAACCACCGATAATGAGGTTCTGTTGCTGAGCACTGACAATAGGTCTTTACCATTCTATTTGCCGTTAACACCACGGCATGCGGGCCTGTAAGCTGTACAGGAGGCGGGCTACCAACTCTCTCAGGATCGTTAGCGATTCGTCACAAATCCTGACAGAGCCCCCATGACTACACCCATCCGCCGAGCAACATCCCTTCGCCCAGAACAGTTCAAGCACCTGATCCTCGTAGCATCCGTGACTGGCCGCCTACCAGAGCGCGACGTGATGCTTGTATGGCTAACACACATGACTGGCGTTCGCGTTACCGAGCTGGCCTTGCTGGAAGTCGCAGACGTGCTGTATCCCAGCGGGGCTATTAAACCCGAGGTGTATCTACGCGCAGCCATCACTAAGGGCTGCCGATCGCGCAACGTGTACTTGACCCATCCAGGATGCGTCGCCGCCTTGGAAGCGTGGATCACAATCCGCTTGCGGCGCCGCTGGGGTCTTTCCGACACTGACGAATACCGAGGTCTGCGCCCAAATTCGAAACTGGTCACCACACACAAGGGCCATGCCTTTGAACTGGCGTTCAAACACCGTGAACTCGCGGGGGGACCAAAAGTGTACCGGGCTTGTGATTCGCTGCAGCAGACCATCAGCAGGCTATACCGGCAGGCAGATATCAAGCTGGGATCTTCTCAAAGCGGCAGGCGCTCCCTGGCAGCCAAGGTGCTGGCGCCAACAGGAGATGTTGAGACGGTGCAGACTATTCTTGGCCATTCCAGTCTTGATCACAGCAAGCCTTATATGGCCGTGGAGCAAGAGACGGTCCGGTATGCATTCGAGGTTGCACTAGCATAGTGACATCAGTAGTGTTTATTGAATCCATCTTTGCACTGGAATCGACCCTATGCACCTTCAAGACCGCTCTGTGCGGGCCGAGGGTCCCCCGGCTTTCCGAACCACGCCAACTAGGCTGCACACCCTTCAAAGATTAAGGAAACCGCGGCCATGAAGACAATCACACAAAAGGTTCTTGCTGAGGGTGGACCCAGCTGACCCAACCAAAGCGCATTCGTCCTCCTCCCCACTGCCAACAAAGGACGTTAAATCCTTTAAGGCTGAGTGCGGACAGAAGTACGAGGCAATCTGGTTGAAATACGACGTGAATGGCTGCGTCCCGAACGCGGCTGTGGCAGCGACTTCACCTGACAGCCAATTTGGCTAAGGTTTTCCGATGGATGATTTGGGCTTCGCCGATGACAAGCCGATCTCTTCACATGATCAAGACCTGCTTGGGCGGTCTGCATTTGCGGCTAATTTGGCAGCGGCTATTGCCAGCTGGAAGAACAAAGAAAGCCTGGTGATCGCATTGATGGGGGCGTGGGGCAGTGGCAAGAGCTCGATCAAGAATCTGGCACTCCAGCATTTCAGCGCAACGCCTGAGCATCAAGTCATCGAGTTCAACCCTTGGGAATGGGGTGGTCAGGAGAAGCTGAGCGCGTCCTTTTTCGATGAGGTTTCTCTCGCCATCAAGCGCAAGGACAAGAGCAACGAAGGCAAAAAGCTGGCCAATGTGCTGCGCCAATATGGACAGAAGCTCAACGCAAGCGCGGCGCTTATGGAAGGATTCGCCAAGTACCTGCCCCTTTTTCTTGGTTCAGCGTTTGTGACGTCGACACTTGGTGCATGGCTTGAGGAGCCAACGGTTAAGACGGCAATGGCCGTACTGACTACGTTGTCCGTACTCGCAGCCGGTGCGCCAACGCTGAAGAAGATCGGTAAGTTCTTGTTGGATCGTGCAGAGGGTATGGACAAGTCGTCGAAGGAAGCCGAGCTCACTTTAAGCGAAATCCGCTACGAGCTATGCGCCTTACTGGCGAAGCGTGACCATCCATTGCTGATCGTGATGGACGACATCGACCGGTTGTCTCCGGAGCAGATGAAGGCTTTGTTTCAACTGGTGAAGGGCAATATGGACTTCCCAAACGTAGTGTTCCTACTGCTGTTTCAGCGAGACATCGTCCAACTAGGTCTTGAGCGCGCCGGCTTCAAAGGGGCTGAATACCTCGAAAAGATCATCCAAGTACCCTTCAGCGTACCGGCATTGTCCTCTGAGCGGCTAGAGTCGGTGCTGTTCGAGCGACTCAACGCGATCCTGGCCAGCGAGCCACAACTGGCGGCCCAATTCGATGCTGGTTACTGGGGAAGCGTGTACCGGAAGGGACTTAATCAGTTTTTCCATAACCTTCGTGATGTCTATCGTTACACCTCCACGCTCGCCTTCCATTGTCGGTTGTTGCGCGGTGTCGACGTAGCCGAGATCAACGGAGTGGACCTGTTCGCTCTGGAGTGCCTTAGAACCTTCGCCCCGTCCAGTTACGAAGCCTTGTCTCAGCACAAGCGGGTCTTGACCGCCAGGGGGCGAGAAGCAGGACATGGTGAAAAAGACCGCATCAGAACGCAGGTCGAAGGTATCTTCGCACTCGCACCTCAGGACTGTCGCGAAGGAGTAGAACGGATCATCCAGAAGCTATTCCCGACCCTAGATTGGGTCTTCAGGAACACGACCTACGATGGAGCCACGCATGCTCAATGGCTGCGCGAATCTAGAGTGTGCAGCGCCGAGGCCTTCGATCGCTACTTCGAGCTGGCACTTCCGCTTGATGGTGTGTCGAACTCGCAACTCCAGTCGCTGAAGTCGCTGCTCACGGATAGTGAGAAATTTTGCGACATATTGCGCCATAAGGACGAGTCCCAGCAGCGAGTGATAGTGGGTAGATTGGAGGCTTACGTAGACGACTTTCCTATCGAACAATCGGATTTGGTGATAGAGACCCTTTTAAACGCCGGAGAGGTCGTAGTTAGTGGCGAATCAACCTTCACATCACTGTCCCCAGATACGCATTTGTGGCGTTTATTGACGCTCTTTTTAAACCGCCATCAAGAACCGGAAATACGCAGCGAACTACTCTTGCGCGCGTTCGAACGAGCAAAGGGGTTTAACGTTTTCATGCATCTATTGAGCAGGGAATCCTCGCGTCGACTCAAGTCGGAGCACTGCGAGCTAGATGATGCGGGCTTCGAGCAGCTCAGGCAGCTGTTTGTTTCAGAGCTGCTTAAGAAGGCCGACATAAATCCTGAAGCCTTTCTTGAACATCGGAACTTTGCGTTGTTCGCCTATCGGCTGAATGCCATGGCGCAAGGGGCAGGAAGCCAATGGATTAAGCGCCAGATCACTACCCCTCAGCGTTTTATTCTCTTTGCCCGGTCCGTTGTGGATAAAACCACGCAGTGTGCGGGCGATGTCGTTTCTGAGCATTACTCCATTCGGAGCTCGAAGCTAGACGAACTGCTCGGGATCGAGACTTGTCGAGACTGGATGAGCCAGATACACCAACACACGCTGGATGGGCCGGCCAAGCAGGCTGTCGAGCTGGTAGACCATGCCCTGGAAAAACATCAACGAGGGGATATGTCCGATTGGGACTGACTCGACAGGTGAATGATTTGCAGGGGCCACCGCCCCGGTTAGCCGGCAGCCAGTGTGGCTGCTCAACCGAGGTCGGGTCCGTGCCCCTCAAGTATTGAGGAAAAAATGGTAAACATACTTGTAGAGCGGGTCGTCAACAGAGCTGGGATTGCTTGGGTGAGAACGCATGCAACGGATACTGAGTTGTTCGCGCTGTGCTCCAGTGAGCTTCATCCAGAAATCAAGGGTGTTGAAGAAGGATTGGGGCAGGTTACTTGTCCCGATTGTGTTGCGATTGTTAGGCGCTGCCATGAGGTAGACCAATCCGACCTAGCTCCTGAGTACGAAAATGAACTGCTTGCAAAAAAATGGGAAAGGTAACAGAAACCTGCTCAACTGCACCCAAGCCCCGACCTAAAAAACCGGGGCCGAGGCCGTAGAGAGGGATGCTTTTCGCTCCCATAGATTGAGCAAGAAAGACCACGGAAAAGACCATGGCACGTGTACTCACCACCGAACACATTAAGTGCGCTTACAGTATAGCCGGCCAGGTGATGGACCACGGCTTTTCGCTGAAGCAAGGCGTTGCTCAACTCGTCTTCGAAGGTGTGGGAGCTACCTATGCCCAAGATCTCATTAACGTATATCGGTGCATGCGCATGGGACGCTGCTACCACCGCACGATCAACGTCGAAGCGACTGATTATTTTCTACGCCAGTTATTTGAGGACGGTGGGGCGGAGTATCTTTCGCTAGCCATCAACGCTACCCATCAGCACATCAATTATTACGAAGAGCTTCAAAAGCTGACGCTTCACCGCAAGCGAAAGGTGGTGGCAGACCTTGAGCATCTGCTAGACGGATCGGTTATGTCGCACTTGGCTGCGTTTGAGGAGCAGGTAGAAGCTGCCCTGCAAGACAGTTCTGAGGCACGTAAAGCTCGTTTGGCGTCTAGGGCTTATCTGATACCTGAGAAAGTTGTCCTGACATCAACGATATTTGTCCGTAACCCTGACGTGGTTGCCGAAGCGCTCCATCGTGCTGCCGGCGTTTGCGAAGCATGCATTCAACCCGCGCCCTTTACTAGAAAGTCAAACGGCACTCCCTACTTGGAAGTCCACCACAAAATCCGTCTGGCCGATGGTGGCCTTGATACCTTGGAGAATGCTATTGCATTGTGCCCCAACTGCCATAGGGCCTCCCACTACGGGTAGGCAACTGCTCAAGGAAAGTCGCATGGCTATGATAGAAATTAATATTATTAAACCGTCAAACGACGCGGTTCAGGCCGCTGACAAGTTACAGAAGGACGCTAACAACCATTTGACCTGGCTCCGAAAGGAAACACCTGGCGACTCCGAACAGATCCGCAAAGCCGAGCGAGCATTAGAAGATGCCCGCGAGGTGTATACGCAGGCTCTATACACGCTGTCAGTGAAAGTTAATGAAGTGATCAATCAGGTCACCTCTAAAAATTAGGAATAATGGTATGAATGAAGGCCGCTATCTACTGTACCTCGACATTCTTGGCTTCACAAACTTGGTAGAGACCAAGCCTACCAAGGAAATTTACGATGTCATCGATAGTGCGTTGAATGCCTTCGGGCGTTGGGAAGAGCTGAACGGGCAGTTCAAGACCATTTATTTTTCAGACACTTTTCTTTTCTATCAAGACCCCAAAGGCTATGGCGATTGGGCGTTTTTAGACGTATACGCCATTGGCTCAATGGTTTTATCTGCGCTTCTGGCAGCAGGAATCGCTGCAAGAGGTGCGATATCGTTCGGAGAGTTCGAGGTAGAACTCGATTCATCAGGTCGACACCAAGTTTATTTTGGCAAGGCACTGATCGAAGCTTACAAGGCAGAGCTACAGGAAAAATGGATCGGGATCACGATCCTACCTTCCGCATGGAAGCCCTACGATGCTGCTAATCCAGGAGTGATTGAGGCTTTCGCGAAGGAAAATGTATGGCGCCGCAGAGCGGACGGGGTTTTGCTTTTGAATCCGTTGATCAAGCTGCGCGGCTGGTATGGCTTGGCTCTCATGGGTGACGTCGAAAAGCCGTATTCAAAATGGAATGCTCCTGAGTTTCCAAATGATATTCTTGCTCTCAAATTTATCCGGGAAAACGCGGAGTCATTTGCAGCCCTCCAAGACTTCACTAGTCCAGTAGCTATTAAGTATCACACGACCCTTCAATTCTTAAAGGATGTTTTGGGTGATGGGTGCTACGCATGGGGCCACGAAGCATCGCTTGCTGGAAATTTCTGAAACGGTGGGCACGGACAGATTATTAACGAGCAACAACGCTCGACTCGTCTTGGAAGCCAATCCAGACGGCTAATTGGCCTTGATGCCTGATGATTGATGATTGATGATTGAGCAGGGCCGTCGAGGAACATCCCCCACAACTCACGGAAATTCGTAATGCTAACCACCGATGTAGACAGGCTAGAAGTGATTGAGCGCGTTCGTCAGACAATCACAGGCCTAAAAACGCGAATGCTTGTTTCCCTAGATGACCCGGCGCAATGGCAGGATGAGTTTGGGCAAGCTATAGCCAATTTTGGTGACTTGTTGGCCAAGGGACGTATTCAAAAGGCGACATTTGAGCGACTGTGCAAAGAAAAGCTTATTGAGCGTTAATGAAGGGAAAAATCCCGCCGCAACCTCAATCGAGCGCGAAGATCGTTGCACCATCAAGCCCGTCGATGCGGGCTGAGTCCGAATTAATGGGCACTTTCGGTCCTGGGAATTGGGCAAAATGACACAGCAAAAAATCACGCTTTCTGATCAATGTTCAAATGTCGGCTGGTCGCTGACTGAGGTCTTGGCACAGAAGCATGACAGGCGCCTCTGGTCGTTAGATGGAGGTCCAGCCGAGTTGCCAGAGGAAGTTGTCAGCCAGATGTTTACCAGGAGCGGAGCTAGGGTGAGTTATTGCGAGGGAGGCTCTGTCCTTTTGCTAATGAAAGCTGCTGCGCTGGAAACGCTGACTGCAAGGAATTTTTTTGGCAATCGGGTCGATGCGGTTAACAGGTACCTGGAAGCTCAGATGACGATTCTGGCGGAGCACACGTCTGAGATCGTCGAAACCGTCAGGAGTATTTCCCCGGATACACTTGCGCGGAACGTGAATGAACTGTCCAAAAGCTCGACCCTCGCATCATTCTTCCCGAGGGTTAAAGAAGCGTTCATGCTGGAGTTATTCGATCACTTGGGCAGTAACAAACTGGCTGACATCCTATCGGCATTCTCGGTAGCTCCATATGAATACCGTGCTGGATGGCCAGACCTGATCGTGATTCAGAGCGCGGGCATAAAATTGGTGGAGGTAAAAACAAGCGATAAGCTTTTGGACTCCCAGCTGCGGTTTGCAGAAGGCATTGCTTCACCCATGGGTTTTGACTGTAGGGTGATCCGTCTGAAAGCTATGAAGTAGTGACCCGATCCATGGGAACAGTTGATCGCAGTCCGCTTACGCCGCCGCTGTGGGGGCGACACTGACGAATACTAAGGTCTGCATAGTGGGCATATACAAATGCGCTCCAATCACCAGTGGATAGGCTCTAGAAAAAGCCTCGCCTGTAGGACAGCCCGCAACTGCGGGCTGTTTCAGGGTTACACGTCGATCAGGTCCATTAGGGTGATGCCTTGTAAGCGCTCCATGAACCCTACATTCATAGCGCTTACCTGATCCCCGATGCTGTGCTCCCGATTTCTTTCTGGAGCTCGCTCACCATGATGCGACCCGACGCCAAAGTCGAAAAAGTTTACCTCTATCCCAAGCCCGTCGACTTCCGAAAATCCATCGATGGCCTAGCCGCGCTGGTCGAGCTCGATATCAAAGTGGCGGTGTTCGACCCGGTGCTTTTCGTCTTCCTCAACAAGCCGCGCAACCGCGTGAAGATCTTGTACTGGGAACGCAACGGCTTCTGCCTCTGGCTCAAACGCTTGGAGTCCGAACGTTTCAAAACCTCGCCCGATGTCACTGACGAAGTCATTGTCCTGACCGTCCAGGAACTGAACTGGCTACTCGACGGTTTCGATCTCTGGCGTAACCGTCCGCATCAGGTTTTGACCCCTCGCTTCGTCGCCTGATTCGGTATAATCCGCGGCATGATTTCCATGCCCGAAGACCTTCCTGACGATCCTATTCTGCTCGAGCAACTGCTTGAACAGATGATCAACGAGCGCGCGTCCGACAAGGGTAAGATCGTTCATCTCGAAGAGGAAGTTGCGCTGTTGCGCCAGCGCCTGTTCGGGCGCAAGAGCGAGCAGACAGGCGATGCGGCGACGCCACAGTTGCCGCTCTTCGACGAAGCGGAAAGCCTGGCTGAGCCCTTGGATGAGGCCGGCGACGAAGAAGTCGTTGCACCCACCAAGCGCCGTGGCAAACGTAAGCCACTGCCGGCTGATTTGCCGCGTATCGAAGTTGTCCACGAACTGCCCGAGCATGAGCTGACGTGCGCTTGTGGCTGCCGCAAGCATGCCATTGGTGAAGAAGTCAGCGAACAGCTTGAAATCGTCCCGATGCAGATTCGCGTCATCAAACATGTTCGCAAGGTGTATGGCTGCCGCGACTGCGAGTCAGCGCCCGTAACGGCGGACAAGCCCGCCCAGGTGATTGAGAAAAGCATGGCCAGCCCGAGTGTGCTGGCCATGCTACTGACCACCAAGTACGTTGACGGCGTGCCGCTTCACCGCTTCGAAAAAGTGCTGGGGCGCCACGGTATCGATATCCCGCGCCAAACCCTGGCACGCTGGGTGATTCAATGCAGCGAGCACTTCCAACCGCTGCTGAATCTGATGCGCGAAAGCCTGTTGAGCAGTCGGATCATCCACTGTGATGAAACACGCCTGCAGGTGTTGAAAGAGCCTGGGCGTGAGCCCAGTAGACAATCCTGGATGTGGGTACAAACCGGCGGCCCACCTGATCGGCCAGTGATCCTTTTCGACTACGCCACCAGCCGAGCGCAGGAAGTGCCGACGCGCCTGCTGGATGGCTATCGCGGTTATGTCATGACCGACGACTACGCCGGTTACAACGCGCTGGCTGCACAGGACGGCGTGGAGCGGTTGGGCTGCTGGGCGCACGCACGTCGTAAGTTCGTCGAAGCGCAGAAAGTGCAGCCCAAGGGTAAAACTGGCCGGGCAGACGTCGCACTGAATTTGATTAACAAGCTCGATGGCATCGAGCGCGACCTTAAGGACGGCAGCGATGAAGATCGTAAGGCTGCCCGCATGGAGCGCAGCCTGCCATTGCTGGCTCAGCTGAATAGCTGGGTAGAGAAATCGCAACCTCAGGTCACAACGCAGAATGCCTTAGGCAAGGCCATCGGCTACTTGGCCAGCAACTGGAGCAAATTGGAACGCTACGTCGAGCACGGCTACTTGCCGATCGACAACAATGCAGCCGAGCGTGCGATCCGCCCGTTTGTCATCGGGAGAAAGAACTGGTTGTTCAGTGACACGCCCAAAGGCGCCACTGCCAGCGCACAACTTTACAGCCTGGTCGAGACGGCCAAAGCCAACGGCAAAGAGCCTTACGCGTGGCTGCGCCACGCACTGGAACGCCTGCCGCAGGCGTGCTCAGTGGAAAACTACGAAGCGCTGCTGCCTTGGAATTGCAAGCCTAAAATACCTCGTTGAGTGCTCTGCCCATTGTGGGTCAGCCTTGAAGAACAAGAGCGGAGTAACGACCATGGAATACGACGATAGACTGATTGAAGACGCAGTGCTTGTCCTGTTGGCAGCCTATAGCTCCGACAAAGGTAACGCATGGAAAGGATTCGACTTCGAGATCATGAATCGACTGCACGAGCGGGGTTTGATCAGTGATCCAGTTAACAGAAACAAATCCATCTGGTTGACGGCGGAGGGACTGGAGCAAGGCCGACAGCTAGCTGACCAGTTGTTTGGGTTAAGGGCTCAAGCGGGGCAGGCGCCCGACTCGAATACCTGATTTTCCCGTCCTTCATGTAACGGGTGGGGTTCATGGATCGCTTACGGTCATCAGACCCCCCTCTGTGGCGGGCATTCTCGCCTAAATGGGCGTCCGGTTTCATTAGACCACTACACACCGCCTACAGAACGCAATTCTAAAAAGCTTTGTAATTGGAAAATGATTATCTCATCATTAGCATCCACTCTCACTGCCTAGCAGTTTTTAATAAAAACAAATAAAGATCAAGCATCTATGGAACATTACATGAAAAAGAAATACAAGTATAAAATAATTATCGCCATACGTGATTCAGCCTCATCTGATGTGCTGTATCAAGGCACCTCACAGTATCCAGGAGGCAGGTCGCGCTTTGATAATGTCTTGATCAAAGGGGATAGTCTTAGTCTTGAATGCGACAGAGTAACGCTTGTGGACTTAGAGGGAATATTTGAAAATTACCAAAGCGGACTATATGGACAGATATCTAAGAGCATTTTGTTTTATATTTCTACGATGGGAACCATTCCTAATATCGAAAAAATATCGATAGCCGTTGAGCGCGGCGGCATTGTCGTGAAAAACAAGGTCATAAATTCTGATGAGTTCAAAGGCCACCCGAAGCTGCTGTCACCGCTTAGGACGTCCTTTGATGCTGGCTCTCTAAAAACCATATTTGATGAGTCGGATAAAAGCTCTGCTATTTTAAAATCTATATCTCACTTGATACGATCAAAAACAAAACAAGATCCTTTTGATCGCTTTGATTCACTTTGGAAATCTTTTAATGGCCTATATAAAACGATAACACAAAAGTCAAAAGACTTCGACTGCCATCTGGAGCTAAGAAAATTTATAATTAGCAATCCATCAGCCTCAAAAAATATTGCGCACCTCACGAGCAAAATGACTGCTCTGGATTTGAGAAACCAGCTACGGTGGCGTGCACTTATACTAAATGATTTTGACACCATTAAAAAAACCAAAGCATTCTATGAATTTGTTACCCGATATACCGATGCTCGCTTGATGAAGGTCTTTGAAGAAACACTCCCTTATCGCAAAGATTTTTTGAAATCAGAGAATCGCTTATCGGATGTGGAAAAACACATAAATACTCACCTGAACGCTGGCGTGAAAAACGAGCAAGAAGTGGTTGCCATATTGTGCATTAAGTACATGTACTTCGTGCGTAACAAGTCCGCGCACGGTGAGCGCATGGATAGAATTATCGGGCTAGGCAATAAAGAAGTAAAGGAGATCAATTGGCTTGGTGATTTATTGGAGATACTAATAATAGATCTCGTCAACGCCAGTAGGCTCTATTAGTTTCAGCTTGGTATATTTCTCGGAAACGGCAGCTTTGACAAGAAGCTGCCAAAACCATCTGTCAACTGCAGCTTTCTTTAGATCGATGCAGCACATAAATTAGACAGCCGATAAGGCAGAACAATTAGGGCATAGTCGCACGAAACGCGCTCCGCATAAGCTTACAGATTTCATTTTATATAATGACCGTTTCTATCGTAAGCGATGCATAAACCCCACTGTGACATGAAGGACGGGGAAACCAGGTATTCGATTCGGACACCTGCCCCGCTTGAGTCTTTAGACCGAACAAATGGTCAGCTACCTGTCGACCTCACTTCAGCCCCTCCGCCGTCAAACAGATGGATTTGTTTCTATTAACCGGATCACTGATGAGGCCTATACAAAAAAGGCCTGCAGCTAAATCTGCAGGCCTTAGAAATTTTCATTCTCCAGATTACTAACTCTCCCCTAAAACTTCATCCGCACTCATCTGAATCGGTCCGAATGCCAAGCTTCCTGTGCTCAGCATTTTGTCCATGATGCCGCCTAAATATGGATTTATGGTGCTTGCCAGAATCTCTTTCTTTCGACCACAAGGCTTAACAAAGCTTGAACTTCCGCCTTTTTCAGCGGGCTTATCATACCAATAACATTCGAATCCCGAAGAGTTTTCTGCATCATCACTCCAGAACATCAAAGGAAACAGCGGAAGTCCAGTCTCTGATTCTGGATCGAAAATTATCGGCGTTTCTCTAGCCAGATGAGAGTTAGAACTAAAGCCAATTGACTCAATGAATGGCTGAATATCATTTGCAACTTTAAAAAGCCCTACATAAGCCCCAGGGTTAAATGGCATCGGCTTAACATCAAAAGCATAGCCAAATTTTCTCCCCTGCATCAACTCCAAGCAAAGATTCATTATTATATATAAATGCCCATGACTGTCAAAATCCTCATCTGATAACTTTTCATGTTTATGCTGGGTAAATTCCCAAACTGCTTTTTCCAGTTGATCAAGATGCTTAGGCAATATATCAGCAAGACGCCTACAAAAAACAAGTCTTTTCCCACCGAGCTCAACAGACCTTATCAACAAATCTTTCAGCGGCCCCATAGATCTATGCTGAAAACTTTTAAAAAAGCGCTCCTGTGAACCTAGAGATAAAGCCTCAGCTGTAGATGCATACGCAAGAAATGCTAACGCAGCTTCGAATGCCTCACGAGCCACAGCAGTTGACTGACCAGAGTTCTTAACGTCTAGATACTTCCTTAATGGATAGGCCACTGGATAAGGAAGCTTAGACAGTGAATCACTTAGCTCAAGCCAAGATAACTTAGAGCTCCGCAAACTGGTTGTCTTTACTTGATCTTGAGTAATCATACAAATGGCAGAACAACTAGTACCAAAGTCGTAACCAATGTAATTAGCAGCCGGCTTGCTTTTAACGGTCGGGGCTGTCATATCTATTGCAAAAGACTTCCCCTCCACAATGTTACCGACAACTCCAAAATCCGAATTAGGAGCCTTATAAATAAATAGCGGCCTTGCTGTACCATCTTCACTTACGGTCAATTCAACTGTAATGGATGAGTCAAATTGCTTACTATCACGGGTATGTACTACTTGCGACTCTGCATTATATACATCATCCTCCCCGTCTTCCGATGGTTTAGAGAATATGTACCGAAGACTGCTTTTCGGCGGACTACTTAATCGTATCTTCCATTGTAGCGGTTCATTAATAAAATTATTCAGTGCAAGAGCTGACGGCATCAAATCTGCCGACTTGGCGCCCTTCATATCAACCTTATCCCCGACAGAGATAAAAGTTTTATTAACTTCAAAACCTTTATCATCTGGATTTAGCTTTAGCCGTATTGGATTGTACGTCACTCCAACAAATTCTGACTCTTCCTCATAAAATCTTCGCGCACACTCTATTGCCAGCCCGGTAGCAACAACTTCCTGGAATGACTGACTAATGGGAATAGGCTCTGCACCGGATAATTCTTCGTCAAAATCCCGTTTTAGAAGCTCAAGCAACCATCTTAAATTAGACGAACCCCCCGATATCAACGTTGTTGTGATTTCTTTTCCGATCAGCTCTGGCTGGGCAAGTTTGAAAACCTTCTTAATTACTTTATGAAGATGTAAGTCCCAAACTTTTTCAACAAAAACTGATCTTAGTTGATGTGCAAATAACTCATCTTGCACCCACGCCGCTTCAGCAAATGGATCTTTCGGCAATGAGATGCCAACTCGTTCATAGGCATCATTATGCAAACCCCAGCTTTTGACTGAGGACGCCAACTCAATTTTATATTTTTCACACGCATGAATTAGCTTTCTATAGTTCCTGATAAAAATCTGCTTTCGCTCGCTTAGGCTCTCAATCGGCAGTTCCCCAGCACGAATTCTTACATAATTTTTTATGCAGTTATCAGCATCCGCCTTATTCCTTGGATCGATATTCCGTTTTATCAGGTATTCAGCGAGGCATTGATTAATATAAAAGCCGCCGCGCGCAACCGAGTCCGCACCCAGAGGCTTTGAGTGCTTTCCAGAAAGACTAATGTCTCCTTTATTGGTAGACTCAATTATACAACCATCGAACGTACCTCCTCCAAAATCCAAAACCAAGGCTACATGCTTTGCGTTTTCTTGAAGATGCGGAATTCTCTGCCCATAACGATAATATTGATATACAGCAAAAGGCTCAGGTAAAAACTCCACCTCTTCGTATCTGCTTAGAATGCGCCTAATATTCCCTCTATAGTTTTGAACCCAGGCCTTGTAATTTTCCTGAATTTGAAAATTTAGAGGTTCAGCAACAATAATCTTAGCTGGAACCTTTATATTGTTCTTTGGATTTAATTCCTTTTCTACCGACAGCAGCGATAGCTCGAAAAAATCCTTACTTAACTCATAAGCACTTTTATCCATGCCCGCATCCGTCGGGAATAATTTTCTGGAATTCGAGCCTGGAGTTATATCACCCAAATCAATTTTAAAATTATTATTTAATATACCCACAGGAGATGCTGCAGCAGAATGCCCGAACGTTATATGTCCATCCTTATCATAAACGAGCGCTGTAGGGATATATCGACTTCCGTCGATCTCGACAGGTTGTACTCCAGTGACCCAGAGAGTCTTTTGAGTTTTTTTTGTCATCACATTCCTTGAGACTTTATAACTAATTAAATTACTCCTAGCCACCTCAAACCACGCACAACTACAAGAACCACAAAATCAACCCAACAATTTCGGAGCGAGTAAAACAAGCTAGCGCACACACAAAAACAATAGCAAAATGCCACTTCCCCGTCAAACACAGGCCACACATATTTTTTAGAGAATCCTATCAATATTTACCTTACGATTCGTAGCAATCCAAGTAAAGCGTTAACCTTGAAATCTAAGCTGCTATTGACCAACACTTGCCTGAGCCTGCGAGCAGAGCGCTTCCAATAGCTGTGAATGCTTTCAGCATGTTGAATTAATGACAACCAAATAACAACGTTATATTACAACCCCCTTAGCCCGACTCATTCGAACTCGAAGTTCCTCAATGGCGAGCTTAGGAACTTTCCTTTGCAGCCTCGCGTGGCAGTTCGGCCAAAATAATCGACAGTGGGATACCGAATCGAGCGCATAAACTTTCCAAATTTCAGAGAGCGGGTTCAAATAATGGACATGAATGAGGTCTTAACCAACTACCCACAATTTTCGCAAATCGAACTGTTAGACAAAACACTTCCAGCCCCAGTGGTGGGCGCATCTGAGGCCAACCCGGCCCGGCTCCACTGTTTCTAGATTACGGTTTTTTTCAAGAAGCACGTCGGCATTTGATTGAAAGACTTTTGATAAATCTCCCAGAAGACCTCACCGGCGAAGTGCCGGACACTTGTTAAGCGCTATTCAACGCCTGCAAAGGTAAACGGCTTATGGTCATCTAATCGATACAATCCGTATGTACGGCCTATGGGCTTTATGAGTCTCTGGATTGAGTTGTGTTGCGTTTTTGACGGACGTTTGCCAGATCACACCAAGCGATTACCTTCAAAATAGTTTCCTTAATAATGGCCTGCTCCTCCGGGAGCTCCAAAATCGCAAAATATTAAGATATTTTCATCATGTTCTGTATAGCCAATTAACCAAGCACCACCAGCAGCAAGAGGAAATCGTCAATACTATATTATTCATCCAAGGTAAATTTTGGATACGGTGCTAAATTTTTTTGGTGTGTAGGTGAGCCTGTTAAGGAAACTCCGAACAAGTTGCTCATCAGCCGGAAGTGGGCGGCTGAGGGATGCCGAAAAGCCAGATTTTAAGTCGCTGATTATTGGATAACCAAGGCAAAGCCTCGATTTTCTGCCCTCACGGGCGCACCTCTCCCGCAGCAGGCAATAATTGCCGGCGCACCATGCACAGATTCGACAGGGCAAACAATGTGGTCAGTTGCGCCGTGTTCTTGGCCAAGCCACGGAATCGGGTTTTCACATAGCCAAACTGACGCTTGATCACACGAAATGGATGTTCGACTTTCGCTCGCGTCTGCGCTTTGACCTTCTCGATCTTGCGTCTGGCTTTGTAGAGTAAGCTGCGTTTGCTCAAGTGCTTGTAGGTACTACGGCGGGCTGCGACCTGCCAGATCACCGGCCGCCCGTCATGCTCCGGTCGCTTCTCTACGCACGTATAACCCGCATCGGCACAGATAACATTTTCGTCGCCATGCAGCAGGTGAGCGACCTCCGTTACATCAGCCACATTCGCCGCTGTGCCGTGGACGTGGTGCACCAGGCCCGATTCAGCATCGGCACCGATATGCGCCTTCATACCAAAGAAGTACTGGTTGCCTTTCTTCGTCTGATGCATCTCGGGATCGCGCTTGCCGTCCCTGTTCTTGGTCGAACTGGGCGCGTGAATCATGGTGGCATCGACAATGGTGCCCTGGCGCAACGACAGGCCCTTGTCTCGCTGGTAATTGTTGATGGTTTCCAGAATGCCCGCCGCCAGTTGGTGCTTCTCCAGCAGGAGCCGGAAATTCATGATGGTCGTGTCTTCGGGGATCGGAGCGCTGAACGTCAACCGAGCAAACTGGCTCATCGAAGTGATCTCGTACAGCGCCTCTTCCATGGCTGGGTCGCTCAACGAGAATCAGTTCTGCGGTAGGTGAATGCGTAGCATGATTTCCAGGGGATACGGCTTGCAACCACCGCCGGCCTTTGGGTAATACGGCTCAATTAACGCCACCAAACTGCTCCACGGAGCCACCTGCTCCATCTCGGCCAGGAAACGCTGGCGGCGGGTTTGCTTGCGCTTACCGGCGTACTCGAAATCGGAAAAGCTCATCTGACTCATGGAAGGGCGGGCTTGTAGAGGGCAGTTGGACGGAGGGCTATGTCAGCACAGGTCAGGAGGCCTGTGCTGACTTGATCGGAGAATCCCTAGGCGGTCAAGGGAGAAGTAGGATGAGCCATGAGGGTAAACGCCCTTTATCGAATCGACTTAATCCCAAACGTTACCCCTAAATCGGCTGGCGGCTGCCGGACTCAGACGGAACACCATAACGAAAAAACCCGCCAGAAGGCGGGTTTTACGGGGGTTCCAGAGATTTTGGTAGCATTCGCTGGAACCTGAACTGGTGCCGGAGACAGGAATCGAACCTGCGACCTTCGCGTTACGAGTGCGCTGCTCTACCGACTGAGCTACACCGGCGTGTAGCGCAACGTACCACTGCCGCACCCGTTACGCAAACCTCTGTTTCCGCTAGCTTATTCCCCTGCCCTCATGGCGCTTTGCACCCCTTGGGCGCCAGCTCTTCCTCGATGTCGGTACTGCACGCCCAACCACTGGCAGAACGGGTCAGGGTCAGGGCCTTGCCGAGCACGTTGGCCGGAGCATCGACCAGGGTGCAGACGATGCTGGCGGTGGCGTCTGCGGCCTTGCCGCTGGCGGTGATGGCGCAGTGTGCGGTGGTGGGCTGGCCGCCCAGGCTAGCGACGTCGGTGACGTCGCGGCCGTCGTTCAGCCGCAGGTCCATCGGGGTTTTGAGCGCGCTGATTTCCAGCAGGCCGGCGGCGGCCTTGGAGCGGGCCTGGTGGTTGGTGTACATCGGTAAGGCGATGGTCGCCAGAATGCCGATGATCGCGACAACGATCATCAGTTCGATCAGGGTGATACCGCGTTGCCCTTTCATGAACAGTTTCCTTTTCGATACGCATGCACTTAGAAAGCCGGCGCGCCCCACCGGCAGCGGCGCAGTAGGCCTGAACAGACACCTTTTGTCACCCCTGCCTGCGTGGGCTTCGCCATCGCTGATCTACTCTAGTGAGCATCACGGACGCGCGCCCTTCCATGGACGGGCAAGCTGTTTCCAGGCTTGTCCCACGGGCAGAAAAGGCCTTTTTATGAACGCGACAACACAGCGCTACACCTGGCGTGGCACGGATGCCCACGGCGCGCCGGTCACTGGGCAAACGGCGGGGCGCAGCCCTGCCTATGTGCGGGCGGGGCTTATACGCCAAGGCATCAATGTGGTGAGTCTGCGGCCTGCTGGCGGGCTGGCGCTGGGGTTGCCCAAGCGGCAGGCGAAAGCGGACCCGGCGGGTTTCAGCCGGCAACTGGCAACGTTGCTCAAGGCCGGCGTGCCGCTGTTGCAGGCGCTGGAGGTGATGGGGCGCAGTGGTTGCGATGCGGGGCAGGCGCAGTTGCTGGGTAAATTGAAACAGGATTTGCACGCGGGGCTTGGGCTGGCGGATGCACTGCAGCGCCACCCGGGGTGGTTCGATGCGCTGTACTGCAACTTGGTGCGGGTGGGTGAGCAGTCGGGCACGCTCGACCGGCAACTGGAACAGCTTGCCGGCATGCTGGAGCAGCGGCGGGCGCTGCAGAAGAAGGTGCGTAAGGCGATGATCTACCCGTTACTGCTGTTGCTGACGGGGCTGGGGGTGTCGGCGGTGTTGTTGCTGGAGGTGATTCCGCAGTTCGAGTCTTTGTTCGCGGGCATGAATACTGCGTTGCCTGCGTTCACGCAATTTGTGATCGACCTGGCGGCGGGGTTTGGGCGGCACGCACCCGGGCTGCTGTTGGTGGCAGTGGGGCTGGGTGTGGCTGTGCGGCAGCTGTATCGGCGGCATCTGCCGGTACGTTTATGGTGGGCGCACAGGGCGCTGCAGGTGCCGGTGTTCGGGGCGCTGCTGGGGCAGGCGGCCCTGGCGCGGTTTGCGCGCAGCCTGGCGACATCGTACACGGCGGGCGTACCGTTGCTGGATGCGCTGGGCACGGTGGCCAAGGTGTGCGGCGGGGAGCTGCACGAGCGAGCGGTGCTGCGGCTGCGCCAGGGCATGGCCAATGGGCTGGGGCTGCATCGGGCGATGGCTGGGGAGGTGCTGTTCCCGCCGTTGCTGGTGCAGTTGACGGCTATCGGCGAATCCAGCGGCACGCTGGACCAGATGCTGGACAAGGCCGCCAGCCATTATGAAGAACAGGTCAGCCAGACGCTGGACCAGATGAGCAGCCTGCTGGAACCGGCCATCGTGCTGGTGCTGGGGGTGCTGGTTGGTGGCTTGGTGGTGGCCATGTACCTGCCGATTTTCCAGTTGGGTAGTTTGATCTGACGATGACTGTATGGAACTTGCTGGCGGTACAGCCGGCGTACTTCATTTCCCTGGTGGCCCTGCTTGGTTTGTTGGCGGGTAGCTTCCTGAACGTTCTGGTGCACCGCCTGCCGATCATGCTGGAGCGGCAGTGGCGGCGTGAAGCGCAAGCGGTGTTGAACCTGCCGGTTACGCTCTACCAGCGTTTCGACCTGTGCCTGCCGGCCTCGCACTGCCCGGGGTGCGGGCAGCGCATTCGGGCGTGGCAGAACATTCCGCTGCTCAGTTACCTGGCCTTGGGTGGGCGCTGCGGGGCCTGCAAGGCCAGCATCAGCCTGCGCTACCCGTTGGTTGAAGCAGCCTGCGCGTTGTTGTCGCTGGCCGTGGCGTTGCGCTTTGGGCCCTCGGCCCAGGCTTTGATGGCACTGCTGCTGACCTGGTGCCTGCTGGCGCTGAGCCTGATCGACGCCAGGCACCAGCTGCTACCGGATGTGCTGGTGCTGCCAATGTTGTGGCTGGGGCTGATCGTGAACTGCGCCGGGCTCTATGTGCCGCTCTCCGATGCGCTGTGGGGTGCGGTGGCGGGGTACTTGAGCCTGTGGGCCGTGTACTGGGCGTTCAAGTTGCTCACCAACAAAGAGGGCATGGGCTTTGGCGACTTCAAGCTGATGGCGCTGATTGGGGCCTGGGGCGGGTGGCAGGTACTGCCGTTGACGTTGCTGTTGTCGTCGGTGGTGGGTGCGGTGGTTGGCCTGTGCCTGGTGGGTTTGCGCAGGCATGCGCTGGGTACGCCCATCCCCTTTGGGCCTTATCTGGCCATCGCGGGGTGGATTGCTGTGCTCTGGGGTGATGAAATACACCTCTCCTACATGCAACTGCTTGGATACCGATGACCACTGCGGCCTTCACCCCCTGGATTCTTGGCCTTACCGGCGGTATTGGCAGCGGCAAGAGCGCGGCTGCCGAGCGCTTTGTCGAGCTGGGCGTGCACCTGGTTGATGCCGACCAGGCGGCGCGCTGGGTGGTGGAGCCCGGCCGCCCTGCCCTGGCCAGCATCGTCGAGCACTTCGGGCCCGGCGTGTTGCAGGCAGACGGGCAACTGGACCGCGCCGCGCTGCGGCAGCTGATTTTTGCCGACCCGGTACAGCGCAAATGGCTGGAGCAGCTGCTGCACCCGCTGATCGGGCAGGAGATTTTCAGTTACCTGGCCAAGGGGCAATCGCCCTATGCGGTGTACGTATCACCTTTGCTGATCGAGTCGGGGCAGTATCAGAAAACCCAGCGGGTGTTGGTGATCGATGCACCGCACCACCTGCAGGTGTCCCGCACCCTGGCCCGCGACAACACCAGCGCCGAGCAGGTACAGGCCATTCTCAAGGCGCAACTGAGCCGGGAGGATCGCCTGCGCCATGCCGACGATGTGGTGGTGAACGACGGCGACCTGGCCACGCTGCACGAGCAGATTGACCGCCTGCACCATTTTTACCTGACTTTACGAGGAGGCCAGCCATGAGCCAGCCAATGACCGTGGATTGCCCAACCTGTGGCGCACCTGTGGAATGGAATGAGAAAAGCGCCTTTAGGCCGTTTTGCTCGGACCGATGCAAACTGATCGACCTGGGGGCCTGGGCTTCGGAGGAACACAAGATCCCGGGGGCAGAAGAGTCGGAAGATGAGCTGTATTCCGGCGACCTGGAGCCACGCCACTAACCCCATCCTGATACTCAGCGGTCCTCTTCCTTCCACGGCGCCTGCAAATAGCGGGTGCGGTTGAAGGTTTCCAACCACTCCGGGCAGAACACCACCAGCGCACTGATAATGGTGCCGTTGATAAATGCCTCTGGGAACATCATCAACCACAAGAAGCCGGCAAAATCGCTGAGCCACTCGGGCATGGCGAAAATGCCGTCCAGCCACAACACACCCAACGCAGCGGCCAGGCAGGCGACCACCGTCAAGGCTGCCGGGAAAAACCCGGAACAGAAGATATACACGAACAGGTTTCTGGGTTGGGCGCGCTCTACCCACAGGGCGCAGGCCTCGGTAATCAACACCGGCAGGCCCACCAGCAGCAGGCCGTTAACCCCTAGTGCCGCCAGGTCCTGCCGCCCCAGCGCCAGCAGGCCTAGCTGGGCCAGGAACCCGCCCACCACCGCCAGCGGCCAGTCCAGTATCAGGGTCACGGCCGTCATGCCGATGAAGTGGTACGACACGCCGGTATCAAAATCACGCCGCACCAGCCACAAGGCAAACAGGCAGACCACTGTGCCAAACAGCAGGTGCTGGCGGCGCCGGTCGGTTACCAGCTCTACCCAGTACACCCGGCTCGCAGCCCACACCAGTAATGGCACATAACCGAGCCAACCCAATGCCAGGGTGGTGCCGGACAAAACGTGTGCGCTGATCACCTGCCAAATACCCCTGAAAAAAGCATGGACAAACCTGAGTCTACACCCATTCCACGCCTGCCCAGGCGGCTGGCCCCGGCCAAACCGATTTCTGCGCACAAACAGCATCTTATCGTCATCGAATAGCAGCTAAGCTAGCTACATGGATGACTCAGACTACCTGCGCCTGCTTACCATCCAGGCCGAACAAGCCAATGCCTTTCTTTCCAATGCACGCAAATGGGAGCGTGAGCGTTGGGTGTGCCAGCGCCTTTTGCAGGGCCTGAACATCCCCTACCGCACTGACGACTTCACCCCCGCCGGGCAGGAGCCACCTGACGTATTGTTCCGTGATGCGGCGTTCGAGGTGTTTTTCGTGCTGGATGAGGGCCGCCGGCTGAACGATGAATGGCGTGAAGAGCTGCAACGCCGGCGCAGTGCATTCTCCCTGGCGCAACTGGTACGCCGCGAAGCCAGGCCCCGGCGTATCAGTGCCACCGAGCTGCTGGGGCGGCTGGCGCCCACGTTGCGCAAGAAGGCGCACAATTACCGCGAGCGCGGGCTTGAGCTGAACGAGCTGGACATCATTGCCTTCGCCAGCCTCAAACGCGAAGTGCTGGACCTGAACACGCACTTCCCGCCACCCACCGAATACCTGCGCCAGGGCTGGCGCTCGCTGTCGCTGGTGGGGCCGACCTTTGCCCGGGTGCTGTTCGCCCACCCCGATGCACCGGATTTTCTGCGCGGCAACCTGGGCCGCAGCATCGTGTTCGATGTGGGTATCAGCCTTTGATCCTGTGCCGCCGCTGATCAGGATGCCGTACACTCGGCGGCCAAGATAGAAAGCATTATCATTTGTTTCATGCGCCTGCACGAACACTGTAGCGTTTGCGCAGTCACAAACGTCTATCTGACGAGGCCCACCATGACCAGCCGCCTGAACCCTGAAGATCAGCGTCGCGTCGATGAATACCTGCAAGCCCCGCAACACCAGGTGCAGCGCCGGCCCTTTCGGCCATGGTTGCTGCTGGTGGTGGTGCTGGCGGTAACCATCGGGTTGGGCCTTGTCAGCCGCCTGCTGAGTGGACTGGTGCTATGAGCTGCCTGGCGCTCGCCCTCCCCTCGTGCACGGTGCGGCCGGCCCATTGGGCCAAGAATTCCGTAAACCTTATGAGATACCCCCATGACTCATCGCATCGTGATTGTCGGCGGCGGCGCCGGCGGCCTGGAACTGGCGACCCGCCTGGGTAAAACCCTGGGCAAGCGCAAGCAGGCCTACATCACCCTGGTGGACGCCAACCTCACGCACATCTGGAAGCCCCTGCTGCACGAAGTGGCGGCCGGCTCGCTGAACTCTTCGGAAGACGAACTGAACTACGTGGCCCAGGCCAAGTGGAACCACTTCAATTTCCAGCTGGGCCGCATGAGCGGCCTGGACCGCGAAGGCAAGCAGATCCAGCTGGCCGCTACCCTCGATGAAGAGGGCCGTGAACTGCTGCCGGCCCGTACGCTGGGCTACGACACCCTGGTGATTGCCGTGGGGT
The DNA here is from genome assembly GCF_016647875.1 of Pseudomonas sp. S36. Lineage (NCBI taxonomy): Bacteria > Pseudomonadati > Pseudomonadota > Gammaproteobacteria > Pseudomonadales > Pseudomonadaceae > Pseudomonas > Pseudomonas sp. S36. Next base: position 97,409 of record NZ_JACVVG010000014.1, read on the forward strand.
CCAACACCAACGACTTCGGCACCCTGGGCGCGGCCCAGCACTGCCTGTTCCTGGATACCCGCAAGCAGGCCGAGCGTTTCCACCAGCAACTACTCAACCACTACCTGCGCGCTCACGCCGGAGATGTAGCCAGCGAGAAGATCAGCGTTGCCATCGTCGGGGCCGGCGCCACGGGTGTGGAACTGGCCGCCGAACTGCACCATGCTGCCCACGAACTGGCGGCCTATGGCCTGGACCGCATCCAGCCCAAGGACATGCACATCACCCTGATCGAAGCCGGCCCGCGCGTGCTGCCGGCGCTGCCCGAGCGCATCAGCGTGCCGGTGCACCAGACCCTGGAAAAGCTGGGGGTCAAGGTGATGACCAATGCGGCGGTGAGCGAGGTGACGGGCGACTGCCTGAAGACCAAGGACGGCGAGGTGATCCAGGCCAGCCTGAAGGTATGGGCGGCGGGCATCCGTGCGCCGGGCTTCCTCAAGGATATCGACGGGCTGGAGACCAACCGCATCAACCAGCTGGTGGTGCGCCCTACCCTGCAGACCACCCGCGACGACGACATCTTTGCCTTCGGCGACTGCGCCGCCTGCCCACAGCCTGGCACCGACCGCAATGTGCCGCCACGTGCACAGGCCGCGCACCAGCAGGCGTCGATGCTGGCGCAAAGCATCAAGGCAAGGCTGGAGAACAAACCGCTGCCGACCTATGCGTACAAGGACTACGGCTCGCTGGTCTCGCTGTCACGCTTCTCGGCAGTGGGCAACCTGATGGGTAACCTGATGGGCAGTGTGAAGCTGGAAGGCTGGCTGGCGCGCATGTTCTACGTGTCGCTGTACCGCATGCACCAGATGGCCCTGTACGGGTTTTTCCGCACGGCACTGATGATGCTGGGCAGCAAGATTGGCCGGGGTACAGAGCCGCGGTTGAAGCTGCACTGACCCCAGCTGCACCTGCCCGGTGGTGCCCATTCAGCCATCGTTGAGCGATGCGTTGTTGGCCGCCGCCGGGCCACGCAGCAGTAGCAACAGGCACCAACCAGCCGTTGCCAGCAGCACCACGCTGGTAACGCCGAACACAAACCGCAGGCCCAGTGAGCCGGCCGCAAAGCCGCCCAGCACCGGGCCGGCGACCTGGCCCAGGTATTGGGCTGAGGTGGAATAGCCCAGCATCTTGCCCACCCTGTTGGCGCCGACGTTCTGCCGGATGACAGCCGATACACAGGGGATCAACCCGCCCAATGCCAAGCCCATGGCCAGGCGCAACACGATCAGTTGCCAGGCCTGGGTGACCAGCGCCTGGGGAATCAACAGCAACCCGGCGATGCCCAGGCATACCACCACCACCTTCAACGCCCCGACGCGGTCGGCCAGCTTGCCCAGCCTGGGTGCCGAGATGATGCTGCCCAGCGCCGAGGCCGCCATGCACAACCCCGCCAACCAGGTGACAGACTGCGCGCCCACATCCAGGCTGCGGATATACAGCGTGACGATCGGCTCGATCGACATGTTGGCCATCATCAGAATCATGGCAACGAACAGCATGGTGAAGACGACAGACATGTCTGGCCGGGGCGCAGGCGCGCTGTCGGCCCGGGCCTTGTCGGCTTTGCCCTGACGGGGTGGCGAGGTAATGAACAGGCACGTCGCCAGGAAGTTGAAGAAGATCAGCCCGCTGGCGCCCAGGAAGATGGTGCGGATATCCATGACGGTCGGCAGAATGCCGCCGAGCAGCGGCCCCACCAACCCACCGGCCATGATGCCCGACGAGAGCATGCCTAGCGCCCAGCCGGAGCGCTCTTTCGGCGTTTGCGCCGCCACCAGCACGTACGATCCCGAGGTATAGCCACCGGCAAGGCCGACCAGCAAGCGCAATACCACCAACTGCTCCACAGTCTGCGCCATACCAATCAGAGCCATGCTGACAACCATGCCGAAACTGGCCCGGATCAGGTTTTGCCGGCTGCCGTAGCGGTCTGCCAGGTGCCCCCATAACGGCGCTACCAACGCGGCGCTGAAAAAGGTCGCGGCATAGGCGATGCCTGACCAGCGGGCAATGTCTGCATCGCCCGTGGCACCTAGATGTTCCACGTACACCGGCAGAAACGGTAGCAGCACGGTCATGGCAACGATATTGACGAACGATCCAAAAAAACAGATTGCCAAGTTACGTTGCCACTGCATTACTGCGCTCCTGCGAAGGGTGTTGGGGAAGCAGCCTCAAGAGGGCATGGAAACCCTCAACACCCATTGCAGCAGTTGCACATCGGCCACGTCCAGTTAAAAACACGGCCTAGCACCCGGCCTGGACGATTTCCTCGGCAGCCAGGCGGCCCAGGTACGGCGCCAGGATGACCCCGGGGTGGGCTATCAGCGCATACACCCCATGCGCGCCCGGCAAGTAACCCCGCACGGGTTCGCCCCCTTGGGTCATTGGCCGCTGGCAGATGCTGACGGCACGCAGCGACAGCCCAGAGGTGCCGATGAACATGCGCTTGATCGCCTCGGCGGTGTGTTCGGCAAGGGCCGGCAGGCCTGCCTCCCCCTCTGCGGGGGCATCTTCCGCGCAGGCCACACCACCTTCCAGCGCCGGGCGCAGTTCCAGGCCATTGCCGTAGACCAGGTGCCTAACCACACCGGCAGGCGCCGAGAAGCGCATCAACACTGCAGGCTTGGTGAGGATGGGCAATTGAAATGCCTGCTGCCCGGCCAGGCCAATGGCCGCATCGGCATTGGCCAATACCACGCTGTGTGCGGCGAAGCGTTCACCGGCGCACAGTGCTGCCGTGACACGCCCGTTGTTCAGCTCCAGCCCATCCACGCAACGGCCATACAGCACCTGCGCACCCGCTTGCTTGGCGCCATGGAGCAACTGGCGGGTCAGCGCGACGGGCTCGACCGCAAAATCGTCAGGGGCCCAGGCGGCCAGCCTGGGTGGGGTTACCAGGCAGGGCTCCAGGGCACTGACCTGCTGGGCATCCAAGGGGTGCAGCCGCACACCCGCGGCCTGCTGCTGGTCGATGAGGCAAGCAGTTTGCTCGTCGCTGTCCAGCCATACCAGCGCCCCACGGGCAGCGACAGGCAGGGGCCCGAGGTCGAGTGCCAGGCGGCGGAAGTCGGCGATGGCCTGCAGCGTTGCGTTAAGCGCAGCCGGGTTTTCAGAGGCAGAGGCGCTGGCAGTACCCACCCAGCCATACGACCACCGGGTAACACCTGCTGCGGGCCTGGCCCCCTGCTCCAACACCGTGACCCTGGCCCCCAGCCTGGCCAGGTGCCAGGCAACGGAGGCCCCCATGATGCCCGCGCCTACAACCACGACGCTTGATGTATTGGCTACCATGCCAAATCGTCCTTATACCGCCCAGTGACACGAGGCAGGATAGCGGATTTACGGCACAACCAAGGGTTTGGAAAAATCGAGACAAAAGAAAAAGGGCATCTCATTTGAGATGCCCTTTTTACATGGTGGGTCGTGTAGGATTCGAACCTACGACCAATTGGTTAAAAGCCAACTGCTCTACCAACTGAGCTAACGACCCTAAAAATGGTCGGGGTGAGGGGATTCGAACTCCTGACATCCTGCTCCCAAAGCAGGCGCGCTACCGGACTGCGCTACACCCCGAGATTGGCTCCGCGACCTGGACTCGAACCAGGGACCCAATGATTAACAGTCATTTGCTCTACCGACTGAGCTATCGCGGAACTGAACTTCGGTACAACTTTACAACTTTGTTGCTACTTCGAAGCTTGTGTTAGCTTCGGTCTCTTTGGCTATCCGCTTTCGCGTTGTCGCTGCTGAGGCCGGCTATTCTACAGTCTTCGTTTTGCTTGTCAACCACTTTTTTTCATTCAACTTACTGATTTGTAAGTTGTTTTGCGGTCACCGATGTCGCTGGTGATTCGCTTAGTGCCTGACAACGCGGCGTATATTAGGGGCACTCTAGAATTGATGCAAGCAAAAATTTCAAAATTTTCAGCAAGTTAACAAACCCGCCCGGAAAGGCCCGATTTTACTGGGGTTGTGCTGGCCGCATCGCGATCAAACCCACCCCCACAGGTACTGAATAGCTCGAGGAGATGGCGCAATCGCCCCAAAAAAACCCCGCCGAAGCGGGGCTTTCAAACGAGGTAATCAGCTGAAGACGATTTCGTCGCCCTCTACCTTGGCGGTAATCGCCGTCCCGGGGATGAACTTGCCGGCCAGAATAAGCTGCGCCAAGGGGTTTTCGATCCAGCGCTGAATCGCACGCTTCAACGGCCGTGCGCCGTACACCGGGTCGTAACCAACCGCAATCAACTTGTCCAACGCCTCTGGGCTCAGGCTCAGCGACAGCTCGCGCTCCAGCAGGCGGCTGCGCAGGCGGCCCAGCTGGATCTCGGTAATGCCGGCGATCTGCTCGCGGCCCAGCGGTTCGAACACCACTACCTCGTCGATACGGTTGATGAACTCGGGGCGGAAGTGCGCCCCTACTGCATCCATCACCGCCGCACGCTGGGCTTCACGGTCGCCCACCAGTTCCTGGATCTGTGCAGAGCCCAGGTTGGAGGTCATTACAATGACCGTGTTGCGGAAGTCCACGGTGCGGCCGTGGCTGTCCGTCAGGCGGCCATCTTCCAGCACCTGCAACAGCACGTTGAACACATCTGGGTGCGCCTTCTCCACTTCGTCCAGCAGCACCACCGAATAAGGCTTGCGCCGTACGGCTTCGGTCAGGTAGCCGCCCTCTTCATAGCCCACATAGCCTGGTGGGGCGCCGATCAGGCGAGCCACGGAGTGTTTCTCCATGAACTCGGACATGTCGATGCGCACCATGGCCTCTTCGGTGTCGAACAGAAACTCGGCTAAGGCCTTGCACAGCTCGGTCTTGCCCACACCGGTAGGGCCAAGGAACAGGAACGAGCCGCTTGGCCGGTTGGGGTCGGACAGCCCCGCGCGGGAACGGCGCACGGCGTTGGCCACCGCGGTAACCGCCTCGCCTTGCCCAATCACACGCTGGTGCAGCAGGTCTTCCATCTTCAGCAGCTTCTCGCGTTCGCCCTCCAGCATCTTCGACACAGGGATGCCGGTCCACTTGGAGACCACTTCAGCGATTTCTTCCTCGGTGACCTTGTTACGCAGCAGCTGGTTATCGGTTTTGCCATGCTGGTCGACCATCTGCAGGCTGCGCTCCAGGTCCGGGATTACCCCGTACTGCAGCTCGGCCATGCGGCTGAGGTCACCTTTGCGGCGTGCGGCTTCCAGCTCCTGGCGGGCCTGCTCGATCTTTTGCTGGATCTGCGCCGAACCCTGCACTTCGGCTTTTTCCGATGCCCAGATCTCTTCCAGGTCGGAATATTCGCGCTCAAGCCGCTCGATTTCTTCGGTCAGCTTTTCCAGGCGCTTCTTCGCAGCCTCGTCTTCTTCCTTCTTCAGCGCCTGGGATTCAACCTTCAGCTGAATAAGGCGACGGTCCAGGCGGTCCAGCACTTCCGGCTTGGAGTCGATTTCCATGCGGATGCGGCTGGCCGCCTCGTCGATCAGGTCGATGGCCTTGTCGGGCAACTGCCGGTCGGTGATGTAACGGTGGCTGAGCTTGGCGGCGGCGATGATTGCACCGTCGGTGATGGCGACCTTGTGGTGCACTTCATAGCGCTCTTTAAGGCCACGCAGAATCGCAATGGTGTCTTCCTCGCTGGGCTCTTCCACCAGTACTTTCTGGAAGCGGCGCTCCAGGGCTGCGTCTTTCTCGATGAACTGGCGGTACTCGTTCAGCGTGGTAGCGCCCACGCAGTGCAGTTCACCACGGGCCAGTGCCGGTTTCAGCATATTGCCGGCGTCCATGGCGCCCTCGCCTTTACCGGCACCGACCATGGTGTGCAGCTCATCGATGAACAGGATCACCTGCCCTTCCTGTTTGGACAGCTCGTTCAGAAGGCCTTTCAGGCGCTCTTCGAACTCGCCCCGGTATTTGGCACCGGCGATCAACGCGCCCATGTCCAGCGCCAGTAGGCGCTTGCCTTTCAAGCCATCGGGCACTTCGCCGTTGATGATGCGCTGGGCCAGGCCCTCGGCGATGGCCGTTTTGCCCACGCCGGGCTCACCGATCAGCACAGGGTTGTTCTTGGTGCGGCGCTGCAGTACCTGTACGGTGCGTCGGATCTCGTCGTCACGGCCGATCACAGGGTCCAGCTTGCCCTCTTCGGCGCGCTTGGTCAGGTCGACAGTGTATTTGTCCAGCGCCTGGCGCGACTCTTCGGCGTTGGCGTCATTGACGGCAGCGCCGCCGCGCAGGTTATTGATTGCGTTTTCCAGGGCTTTCTTGCTCACGCCCTGGCTCAGCAGCAGCTTGCCGAGCTTGCTGTTCTCGTCCATGGCCGCCAGCACCACCAGCTCGCTGGAGATGAACTGGTCGCCTTTCTGCTGGGCCAGGCGGTCGGCCTGGTTGAGCAGGCGCGCCAGGTCCTGGGACATGTTCACGTCGCCAGTGGGGTTCTGGATTTTCGGCAGTTGGTCGAGTTCTTTTACCAGCGCCTGGCGCAGGCTGTGGATATCGAAGCCCACCTGCATCAGCAGTGGCTTGATGGAGCCGCCCTGCTGCTCGAGCAGTGCCTGCAACAGGTGCACGGGCTCGATGGCCGGGTGGTCCATGCCAACGGCGAGGGATTGCGCATCGGATATTGCAAGCTGCAGCTTGCTGGTCAAACGGTCTATTCGCATGGGTTACCTTCCTTTAAAAGGGCAGGTCGGAGCGATGGACAGCGCCTGTTATGAAGAAACCTGCCTGAGATGCCTTATAGATAAGGCTGATTCTGGAAGATTCAAGCTTAGCGGGGTTGACCGAAGTCATTGTGATGGATTAGTGCAGGCGATGAAGCCAGAGCGGTTAGCGCTGATCGAGCCAGACCAACGATGCAAAACGCCCACCTTGCGGTGTACGGCGGTAAGAGAAGAACCGCTCATCAGTGACGGTGCACAGCCCGCCGCCATAAACAGCCGTTACACCGCTGGCTGCCAGGCGAATACGCGCCAGCTCATAGATGTCGGCCATCAACTTGCCAGGCCGCGCGCCCTCGACGAAAGCCCGCGCTGCCTCGGGGTGCACGGCGGTGAAGGCATCGCGCACTTCCAGCCCCACTTCGAACGCTTGCGGGCCGATAGCCGGGCCCAACCACACCAGCACCTCTTCAGGCGCCAGGGCCAGGCGTTGCAGCGTGGCCTCAAGCACGCCACCTGCCAGCCCGCGCCAGCCGGCATGGGCTGCGGCCACACGGGTACCGGCGCGGTCGCAAAACAGCACAGGCAGGCAATCGGCGGTCATGACCGTGCAAGCGATACCGGGCTGGTGTGTCCAGCTGGCGTCCGCTTCGGCTACCTCAGTGGGGTCGGCGTCGGCGACCTCCAGCCCGTGCACCTGTTTGAGCCAGGCTGGCTGAATGGCAAACTCACGGCTCAGGCGACGACGGTTCTCGGCAACCGCAGCAGGGTCATCCCCCACGTGGTCGCCCAGGTTGAACGTGTCGTAAGGCGGCAGGCTGATGCCGCCCCGACGGGTGGTGACGCAGGCGCGAACCGAGGCTGGCGCGGGCCAGTCAGGTATCAGCAGCGTCTGCGTCAGCGCGCTCATCCGATGAAGCTCTCGCGGTCCTGGTTCAGCAGGGACAGCAACCACACGAAGTCGTCCGGCAGCGGCGATTCCCACTCCATGCGTTCACCGGTGGTCGGGTGGTGCAGCGCCAAAAAGCGTGCATGCAGCGCCTGGCGTGGGAAGGTTTTCACGGCCTCGACCATGGTCGGGCTGGCCGCCGGCGGAATGCGGAAGCGCCCGCCGTAGGTCTGGTCACCCACCAGGGGGAACCCGACGTGGGCCATGTGCACACGGATCTGGTGGGTACGCCCGGTTTCCAGCTTTACCCGCACATGGGTGTGCGAGCGGAAGCGCTTGAGCACCCGGTAATGGCTGACCGCAGGCTTGCCGCCGTCGGTGACTGCCATGCGCTGGCGCATGCCGCCGTGGCGGCCGATGGGGGCATCGATCTTGCCACCTGCGGTGACCACACCGACCACGATGCATTCGTAGATCCGGCTGACCGAGCGCTTTTGCAGCTGGTCGACCAGGTTGGTCTGCGCCTGCAGGGTCTTGGCCACCACCATCAGCCCCGTGGTGTCTTTGTCCAGGCGGTGAACGATACCGGCACGGGGCACGTTGATGATGTCTGGCACATGGTGCAGCAGGGCATTGAGCAAGGTACCGCTGGCATGCCCGGCAGCCGGGTGCACTACCAGACCGGCGGGTTTGTTGATGACCATGATCTGGTCGTCTTCATAGACGATGTCGAGTGCGATGTCCTCGGCTTCCCACTCGCCCTGGGCTTCCTGTTCGGCCTCAAGGGCCAGAACGGCGCCACCATGGACGGTGTCACGCGGGCGCAGGACAGCGCCATCGACCGTCAGACGGCCTTCTTTGATCCACGAAGTCAGCCGCGAGCGCGAATACTCGTCGAACAATTGGGCGGCGACCTGGTCGAGGCGTTGACCGCCCAGTTCGGACGGTACCTCTGCGCTAAGTTGAATGATCTCGGACATGCTCGATTCGGCGGGCGCACAGCCTTTGGTTTCGGCTGCGAGCTTGTGGTTAAATACGGCTTCTTTTGTCCCGGGGTTGGCCGGGGCGCTCATCATAACAGGACGGCCCCGCCCAAGACAGCGGCCGTCAAAGGGACGCAAGCCGCCATGCAAGTGAAACACCTGCTGCTGATCGCCATCCTCGGGCTCACCGCGGCCTGTTCCTCTAACAAGGAAGTCATCGACGAGAACCTCAGCGAGGCCGAGCTGTATCAGCAGGCCCAGGCTGACCTCGACAATTCCAGCTACACCAGCGCCGTGAACAAGCTCAAGGCCTTGGAGTCGCGCTACCCGTTCGGCCGTTATGCCGACCAGGCGCAGCTCGAGCTGATCTACGCCAACTACAAGAACGCCGAGCCGGAGGCTGCCAAGTCGGCTGCCGAGCGGTTCATCCGCCTGCACCCGCAGCACCCGAACGTGGACTACGCCTACTACCTCAAGGGCCTCACCTCGTTCGACCAGGACCGCGGCCTGCTGGCGCGCTTCCTGCCGCTGGACATGACCAAGCGTGACCCGGGTGCCGCCCGCGACTCGTACAACGAGTTCGCCCAGCTGACCAGCCGCTTCCCCAACAGCCGCTACGCACCGGACGCCAAGCAGCGCATGATCTACCTGCGCAACCTGCTGGCCTCGTACGAAATCCATGTGGCTGACTACTACCTGAGCCGTCAGGCTTATGTGGCAGCGGCCAACCGTGGCCGTTACGTGGTCGAGAACTTCCAGGAAACCCCTTCGGTTGGCGATGGCCTGGCAGTGATGGTGGAGTCGTACCAGAAGATGCACTTGGACGACCTGGCGGCCACCAGCCTGGAAACCCTCAAGCTCAACTACCCTGACCACCCGAGCCTGGCCGATGGCGAGTTCCAGCCCAAGCAGACCGAGTCTGATGGCCGCGGCTGGCTGTCCAAGGCCACGTTGGGCCTGATCGAAACCGACACGCCGCTGCCGCCAGGCGAAACCCGCGCCAACCAGGACGTGGTCAAGCAGTTCCAGGACGCGCGCGACGAAATCCCGAAAGAGCTGCTGCCCAAGGACGAGAACGGCGACCCGATCGAGCCGCAAGGGCCGAAGGAAGCCGAGAAGGATCGTTCGTGGTTCAGCTACATGACCTTCGGCATGTTTGACTGATCTGCCGAGAGGGAGGCCTGGGGTGACCCCGAATTAGGCCTCCCTTTTTCTCTGGCGCCGTCCTAGACTGTCGGCTTCATCATTCGACAAGCTGAACACCATGGTTCGCCTACTCTTCTGGATCGTCTTGATCGCCGCCGCGTTCTGGCTGTGGCGCAAGTTCAAAGTCAGCCAGCAATCCCGCCCCGAAACGAAGCTGGATGCGCCCCTGAAAATGGTGCGGTGCGCCCACTGCGGCGTGCACTTGCCCACCGACCGTGCGCTCACCCAAGGCAACGAGTGGTATTGCAGCCAGGCCCATCTGCAACAGGGGCCTGGCCGTCAGGGCTGAAACTGCGCCCGGGCTGCTAACCCAAGCGCCCCTGCGGGGCATACGGTGCCGGGTCGATGATGGGCTCGGCCCCGGTCAGCAGGTTTGCAAGCAGCTGGCAGGACGCAGGCGCCAGTACCAGCCCGTTGCGGTAATGCCCACAGTTCAGCCACAACCCATCATGGCCGGGCACTGGCCCGATGTACGGAATGCCTTCAGGCGAACCGGGCCGTAGCCCCGCCCAATGCGCCACCACGGGCGCCCCTTCCAGCTCGGGCAGCAACTCCACCGCCGACGCCTTCAGGCTGGTCAGCGCTTCGTCCGTCGGGGTTTTGTCGTAGCCGGCGTGTTCGAGCGTGCTGCCCACCAGAATGTGGCCGTCTCGCCGGGGGATTGCATATCGCCCTTTGGCCAGCACCATGCTCGGCAGAAAATGCTCGTCGCATTTGAACAGGATCATCTGCCCCTTCACCGGCTCGACCGGCAATGCCAGGCCCAAGGTGCGCAACAGGTCGCCACTCCAGGCACCGGCACTGAGCACCACATCATCCGCTGCCAGCACCTCGTCGGCCAGTTGCACACCGGTAACCCGCCCGCCTTGCTGGACGAAGCCGGAGATCTGGCAGTGTTCACGCAGCGTGACGTTGGGCAATGCCAGTAGCGCTGCCTTAAGCGATTTCACCAGGCGCGGGTTGCGCACATTGGCTACGCCGGCCATGTAGATGGCCCGGCCAAAGCCCGGCCCCAACACCGGCACTGCAGCGTAAACCGCTGCAATATCCACGGCACTCAAGGGCCGCTGCTGACGCGCCGCCCAGGCGAGAGCCTCGGCCTCGTCGTCCAGGTCCAGCCAGTACAGGCCGGTGGTGTGCACTTGCGGGTCAACGCCGGTGGTGGCGAACAGGTGCTGGCCCAGCTGTGGATAGAAATCCTGCGACCAGTGCGCCAACGCGGTGACGGCAGGGCTGTACCGCCACGGGTACAGCGGCGACACGATGCCACCGCCGGCCCAGGACGACTCACGGCCAACTTCGCCCTGATCGCACACCACTACCTGCCCGACGCTCGCCGCCAGGTTGTATGCGGTCAGCAGGCCGATCACCCCGCCCCCGACCACCACTACTTGCTTGCTCATGTGTAGATCCAACACCTGAAGTTAAACTGCGATGCACCGGGCATCATTGAACCTTCAGCTTCCCCAGCAATGCGTGCTGTCGATGGCACCTGGGTTGCCGCGTACCCCAGCATGGTCGAGCTGGAAGTCGCCACAACGGTCGTCGGCCATGCGCCCCTGCGGCAGCCGCAGGGCGCGCAGCGTGAAGGCATCGCTGCCACGCAGGGCCTGCAGGCTGTAGTCACGGTTACCGGCGGGCAGGTACAGCTCGCCCTCGGCATACTGGCCGGTGAGCATACGATGCCGCTCAAGCCGTAGCGCAGCGTCGTGCAGCAGGCCGGCCACTTCGCTACGGGCGGCCTGCCGAAGGTGGTCGCTGTAAGCGGGGTAGGCAATGGCTGCCAGAATGCCGGTCACGGCCAGCACAATCAACAGCTCGATCAAGCTCAAGCCTTGCTGCATGTCAGTCTCCCTGCACTCTTTGCCGCCATGCGATGCGGCGGGTTTGATCGCCGTTGGTGGCGTAGACCGCCTCCAGCACCTGTCGCGGACGCGCCTGCAGGCTTACGGCCGTGACTCTGAACAACGTGACAGGCAGCCCCTCCGGCACATGGGCGGCACGCGTGCTGATACCCAACTGCTGTATCTGATAGAACCCCTCCGGCGCTTTGTGCCAGTGGCCCTCAAGTGCGTGGGGGCGCTCAGGCGGGGCGCACGGTTGGCACGGTGCAGGCGCCTGGTGATGCAAAGCCCCCTGCCCTGCCAGCAACGTTGCCTCGGCCTGCTCAAACGCCAGCAAGCCATCACGCAGCACCCCGGCCATTTGCGTCTCAACCAGCGCGGCACGCAAGGCCGAGGCTGCGAGTACGCCCAGCAACAGGCTGATGACCAGCGCCAGCAACAGCACCACCCCGCGCTGACGCTTCATGGCAAAACAGGGTTGCGCAGGGCAACACTCAAGCGGTGCCGCTGCTGCAGCTGCAAGGCGGGGTCATGCAGCGCAAGGTCCAGGTCGATACGCTGGCTGCCAGCGCTTGTGAGGTAGGCGATATCCAACGCCCGCACGTGTTCCATCAGCGGCTGGGTGCTGTTACTGCGAGTGAAATACAACGTGCTGCCCCTTAGCTCGTAACGGTGCAGGCTAATGGGAATAGCCAGTTCACCGCTGCCCTGCACCTGCCCCACGGCAACCTGGGCGTGGTCCCGACAATTGGTAAGCACGGTCCAGTCCGGGTGCAGAACGTGGCCGGCCACATCCGCCACGACCAGGTTCAGGCTCGACGGGCCTACCTCCACTGGCCGGGTGAAAGCCAGGCGGGTGGCACTGTCGGGAAAGTCGCCAGGCAGCAAGCGCAGGCAACCGAACATGCCAGCCATGCGAATATCCTGGGCCATGCGCAGCAACGCCAGGCGTGCGTCCTCCTGCATGCGCAAGGCAGCGCCTTGTAGCCGCCACACCTGATGGGCAGAAGCGAAGAGTTGGCTGGCAGTTGTCAGCAACATCAGCCCAATCGCCAGCGCCAGCAGCAGCTCCAGTAAGCCGAAGCCCCGTTCGACGCGCCTCATGGTTGCGCCCGCTCACGATCGCTGTGAGCCGCCAGCGCCACCTGCACGTCGACCCTGGCCCTGTCGGTGGCCTGCAGCGCCTTTACCTGGAGCGCCGCTGCCGCGAACAGGCCGGCGCCCAGTACCAGCACTGCCAGCAGCACTTCCAGCAGGGTCATGCCTTGTTGCCTTGCGTGCATCCTTGCACCTCCTGTGACTTTTCGCGCAGGTGTGGTGTACACCTGCGACTGGCAGGGTTGCTCAACGCCCCTGAAGCTACAGCCAAGCACTTCCCGGGAGGAATGCACGGTGAAGCAACGTGGCGTAACACTGATACAAATGTTGTCGGCACTGGCCATCGCGATGCTGCTGGCACAGCTGGGCATGCCGGCCTACGCCACGTTCAGCGACGACCTACACAGGGCCGCTGCCGCGCGGGACCTGGCACAAGCCCTGCGAAGCGCTCGCGGGCACGCCATGCTGCAGGGCCAGCCGGTACGGGTACAGGCACTGGACAACGCGTGGGGCAATGGTTGGGTGGTGATGCTCGAGCACAATGGGCAGGTGCTGCGCGAACACCGCCTGCCACGGCCACTGCGCATTGCGGGCAACATTGGCGCAACCCTGAGGTTCAGCGCGGTGGGCATCCCCATGAGGCCTGGCGGCGGCTGGCTGGGGGGCACGCTGGACATCTGCGAGCGGGGCACCGCGCTAAGCCGGCATCAGGTGGTGCTGGCTTCGAGCGGCAGGGTCAGGGTGGCGACCGAAGTGAATGAGACGCCACAGTGCCGGGGCAGCTGACCAAAGACGGTAGTTGAGGCCCGCCTTAAAGCAGGGAGCGCACGCGCAGCTCTTTGGGCATGGAGAACGTGATGTTCTCCGCACGCCCGTCCAGCTCCTCGGCACCGGTTGCGCCCCAGGCCTTGAGCTGTTCGATCACACCCCGTACCAATACCTCGGGGGCCGACGCACCTGCCGTGATGCCAACCCGCGCAGCCTCGGTGAACCAGCCCTGTTGCAGGTCCTCGGCACCATCGATGAGATAGGCCGGTGTACCCATGCGCTCGGCCAACTCGCGCAGGCGGTTGGAGTTGGAGCTGTTGGGGCTGCCCACCACCAGCAACACGTCACACTCGTCGGCCAGTTGCTTCACAGCGTCCTGGCGGTTCTGCGTGGCGTAGCAGATGTCATCCTTGCGCGGCCCGCCAATGTTCGGGAAGCGTGCACGCAGGGCGTCGATCACCCGGCTGGTGTCGTCCATGGACAACGTGGTCTGGGTCACGAAGGCAAGGTGGTCAGGGTCTCTGACCTGCAAGCTGGCGACATCGCTCTCGTCTTCGACCAGGTAGATGGCACCGCCATTGCTGGCATCGTACTGCCCCATGGTGCCTTCCACTTCCGGGTGCCCTTCGTGGCCGATCAGGATGCATTCGCGGCCGTCACGGCTGTACTTGGCCACCTCAATGTGCACCTTGGTCACCAGCGGGCAGGTAGCGTCGAACACCTTCAGGCCACGGCCTGCTGCTTCCTGGCGTACGGCCTGGGAAACGCCGTGGGCGCTGAAGATGACGATGACGTCATCCGGCACCTGGTCCAGTTCTTCGACGAAAATGGCGCCACGGTTGCGCAGGTCTTCGACCACGAACTTGTTGTGCACCACTTCGTGACGCACATAGATCGGCGGGCCGAAGACTTCCAGCGCACGGTTGACGATTTCGATCGCCCGGTCGACCCCCGCGCAGAATCCGCGGGGGTTGGCGAGTTTGATTTGCATGCTCGGCTCCAGGCTTACAGGGCCTTCACTTCGAGGATCTCCACCTCGAACGTCAAGGTCTTGCCAGCCAGTGGGTGATTGAAGTCGATGGTCACCTGGTCATCATCGAACGCTTTGACCACACCGGGCAATTCGGCGTTGGCGGCATCCTTGAAAATGATCAGCAGCCCTTCGGACAGCTCCATGCCCTCGAACTGGGACCGCGGCATGACTTGCACGTTCTGCGAATTGGGCTGGCCGAAGGCGTTCTCCGGGGCAACCACCACCGTACGCTTGTCACCGGCCTTGAAACCGAACAGTGCGGTTTCGAAACCGGGCAGCAGGTTGCCATCGCCCACCTTGAAGGTGGCCGGGGCCTTGTCGAAGGTGCTGTCGACGGTGTCGCCGTTTTCCAGGCGCAGGGCGAAGTGCAGCGTGACTTCGGTGTTCTGGCCGATACGAATGTCAGTCATGGGCCGGCTCCTCGGTCTTCTTGCTCTTGAACATGTCCAGCGCCAGCATCACCGCACCGACCGTGATTGCACTGTCGGCCAGGTTGAACGCCGGGAAGTAATGCCGGTTCTGCCAGTGCACCAGGATGAAATCGACCACATGGCCCAGCACGACGCGGTCCCACAGGTTGCCAATGGCACCACCCAGCACCAGTGCCAGCGCCACGGCCAGCCAGGTTTCGTCACGCCCAAGGCGCTTGAGCCACACAACCAGCACGGCACTGACCACCACCGCGATGAGGGCGAACAGCCAGCGCTGCCAGCCTGCCCCGTCTGCCAGGAAGCTGAAGGCAGCGCCGGTGTTGTAGGCCAACGTCCAGCTGAAGTAATCAGGGATTACCACGATTTGCTGGTACATGGTCAGGGCGTTGTCGAAATACAGCTTGGTGGCCTGGTCCAGGACCAGCACCAGCAAGCTCAGCCACAGCCATGCAAGGCGCCCGAAGCGCCCCGCTGCAGGGTTAGGCATAGTGGCGCACCTCGCCCTGGCCGGTCAGGTTCTCGACGCAACGGCCGCAGATTTCCGGATGCTCCGGGTGGCTGCCGACGTCGGCACGGAAGTGCCAGCAACGCCCGCACTTGGTGTAGCCGGACTTCACCACTTTCAGCTTCAGGCCTTCCACTTCGGTGGCAACGGCTTCGGCCGGCGCCTGAGCGAACGGCACCACGCTGGCAGCTGAGGTGATCAGCACGAAGCGCAGTTCGTCACCCAGCTTGGCCAGGTCGGTGCTCAGGCCTTCGTCGGCGTACAGGGTGACTTCGGCTTGCAGGTTGCCACCGATGACCTTGGCGGTGCGCTGGTTTTCCAGCTCCTTGTTGACCGACGCCTTGACCGCCATCACGCGGTCCCAGTAGGCGCGGTCCAGCTCGGTGCCTTCAGGCAGCTCGCTCAGGCCCTCGTACCAGCCGTTGAGCATGACCGACTCGTTACGCTCGCCCGGCAGGTATTGCCAGATTTCGTCGGCGGTAAAGGCCAGGATCGGTGCAATCCAACGCACCAGTGCTTCGCTGATGTGGTACAGCGCGGTCTGGCAGGAGCGACGCGCCACGCTGTTGGCGCCGGTGGTGTACTGGCGGTCCTTGATGATGTCGAGGTAGAAGCCGCCCAGCTCCTGCACACAGAAGTTGTGCACCTTGGAGTAGACGTTCCAGAAACGGTACTCACCGTAGTGCTCTTCCAGCTCACGCTGCAGCAGCAGGGTACGGTCAACCGCCCAGCGGTCCAGCGCCAGCATGTCTTGCGGCGCCAGCAGGTCGCGCGCAGGGTCGAAGCCAGACAGGTTGGAAAGCAGGAAGCGGGCGGTGTTGCGGATGCGGCGGTAGGCATCGGCGCTGCGCTGCAGAATCTGCTCGGAAACCGCCATTTCACCGGAGTAGTCGGTAGCAGCAACCCACAGGCGCAAGATGTCGGCACCCAGGGTGTTGTTGACCTTCTCTGGCTCGATGGTATTACCCAGCGACTTGGACATCTTGCGGCCGTTCTCGTCCACGGTGAAACCGTGGGTCAGCAGCTCGCGGTACGGCGCGTGGCCGTCGATGGCGCAACCGGTCAGCAAGGACGAGTGGAACCAGCCACGGTGCTGATCGGAACCTTCCAGGTACAGGTCGGCGCGCGGGCCGGTGGCGTGGCCGATGTCGTGGGAGCCGCGCAGTACGTGCCAGTGGGTGGTACCGGAGTCGAACCACACATCCAGGGTGTCGGCGATCTTCTCGTACTGGTCGGCTTCAGCGCCCAGCAGCTCGCTGCCATCAAGCTTGAACCAGGCCTCGATACCTTCCTGTTCCACACGCTTGGCCACCTCTTCCATCAGCTCGACGGTGCGCGGGTGCAACTCGCCGGTCTGCTTATTGAGGAAGAACGGAATCGGTACGCCCCAGTTGCGCTGACGCGAGATGCACCAGTCAGGGCGGTTGGCGATCATCGAGTGCAGGCGTGCCTGGCCCCAGGCAGGGACGAACTTGGTGTCTTCGATGGCCTTGAGGGCACGCTCGCGCAGCGGTTCACCGGTGCTTGGCTGCTTGTCCATGCCCACGAACCACTGCGCTGTGGCGCGGTAGATCAGCGGCGACTTGTGGCGCCAGCAATGCATGTAGCTGTGGCTGATGGTTTCGGTGTGCATCAGCGCACCGACTTCGCTCAGTTTCTCGACGATGGCCGGGTTGGCCTTCCAGATGAACTGGCCGCCGAAGAACGGCAGCGACTCGGCATACACGCCGTTGCTCTGCACGGGGGTGAGGATGTCATCGTTGACCATGCCATAGCGCTTGCAGGTAACGAAGTCGTCTTCACCGTAGGCTGGCGAGGAGTGAACCACGCCGGTACCGGCACCCAGCTCGACGTACTCGGCCAGGTAGATGGGCGACAGGCGGTCGTAGAACGGGTGGCGGAAGTTGATCAGTTCCAGCGCCTGGCCCTTGGCAGTGGCGATGACTGCGCCTTCCAGGCCGTAGCGGGCGAGGCACGGCTCGACCAGTTCTTCAGCCAGCACCAGCAGACGCTCGCCGGTGTCGACCAGGGCGTAGGCGAAGTCCGGGTGGATGTTCAGCGCCTGGTTGGCCGGGATGGTCCACGGGGTAGTGGTCCAGATCACGATGGCAGCGGGCTTGCCCAGTGCCGGCAGGCCGAAGGCAGCTGCCAGCTTGGCTTCGTCGGCGACCGGGAACGCCACATCGATGGTCTGGGACTTCTTGTCGGCGTATTCCACCTCGGCCTCGGCCAGGGCTGAACCGCAGTCGAAGCACCAGTTCACGGGCTTGAGGCCCTTGAACACGAAGCCTTGCTTGACCATCTCGGCCAGGGCGCGGATTTCACCGGCCTCGTTGGCGAAGTTCATGGTTTTGTACGGGTTGCCCCAGTCACCCAGCACGCCCAGGCGGATGAACTCGGTTTTTTGCCCTTCGATCTGCTCGGCAGCGTACTCGCGGCACAGCTCGCGGGTGCGGTCGGCAGACAGGTGCTTGCCGTGGGTAACCTCGACCTTGTGCTCGATCGGCAGGCCGTGGCAGTCCCAGCCCGGCACGTACGGCGCATCGAAGCCGGACAGGGTCTTGGAGCGGACGATCATGTCCTTGAGAATCTTGTTCAGCGCGTGACCGATGTGGATCTTGCCGTTGGCATAGGGCGGGCCGTCGTGCAGCACGAACTTGGGACGATCCTTGCCAATTTCGCGCAGCTTCTGGTACAGGCCAATGCTGTCCCAGCGCTGCAGGATCTGCGGTTCGCGCTGAGGCAGGCCGGCCTTCATGGGGAAGGCGGTGTCCGGAAGGTTTAGCGTGGCTTTGTAGTCGGTCATTTCAGGCTCTTGGTTAGCGGTTGAGCGTGCCAATGTGCACGTGCGGCGGCGATATCCGCATCGATCGCCGACTTCAGCGCCTCCAGGGAGGCGAATCGCTGCTCTTCACGCAGCTTGTGGTGGAACACCACCGTCAGGCGCCGGCCATACAGGTCGCCGGCATAATCCAGAAGATGAATTTCCAGGTGCGGGCGCCCATCACCGGCAACGGTGGGGCGCACGCCGATATTACCGACACCCGGCCAGGCCTTGCCGTCGATCTCGATGCTGGCCAGGTAGACCCCGGACAGCGGCACGCGGCGGCGCTTGAGCTGGATGTTGGCAGTGGGAGTACCGAGCTGGCGGGCCAGCTTCTGGCCGTGCAACACGCGGCCAGTGATGCTGTAAGGGCGGCCCAGCAGGTGTTCGGCCAGTTCGAAGTTGCCATCGGCCAAGGCCTTGCGCACTTCGGTGCTGCTGACCCGCAGGCCATCCTGGATCACCGTATTGGCGGCCTCGACGGTAAAACCGTACTGCTGGCCGGCCTGGACCAAAAAGGCGAAGTCACCTGCGCGGTCGCAGCCAAAGCGGAAGTCGTCGCCCACCTCCAGGTGCCGCACGCCCAGGCCATCGACCAGGATGGCCTTGACGAAGTCATCGGCGCCGAGCTCACCCAGGCGCTGGTTGAACGCCAGGCACAGCACCCGGTCGATGCCCTCGCCGGCCAGCAGCTCGACCTTGTCGCGCAGGCGGGCCAGGCGGGCGGGTGCAGTATCGGGGGCGAAATATTCGCGCGGTTGCGGTTCGAAGATGACCACGCAGGTGGGCAGGCCCAGCGCCTGGCCGCGCTCACGCAGGCGCGCCAGGATAGCCTGGTGGCCGCGGTGAACCCCGTCGAAGTTGCCAATGGTGGCGACACACCCCCGGTGTTCGGGGCGCAGGTTGTGAAGACCTCGAACCAGCTGCATAACGCGCTTCTTGCTCATAAAGTGGCCGATTATAACCACACCCGGGCGCCGGTAACAGGCAACAGCGCCCAAGGGCGGCATGGAATGTGAAAAACCGACACCTGGCCCGGCCGTGCTTCAGTGCAAGGCTTTGCGGGCGAAATGCCGGGGCCGGAAGCCACACAGGTACAGGCAGCCAAAATAGGTCACCACCCCCGCCATGATCAGCGCCCCTAACCGCAACAGGCGCTCAAGCATGTTGCCCTGCTCCCAGGCGGGCAGGTAATGAAGGCCGGCCAGCAACACCGCCGACATCAGGCTGACCGCCAGCACCAGCTTGCACAGGAACAACACCCAACCGGGTTGCGGCTGGAACAGCTGATGGCTGCGCAGCTTCCAGAACAGCAGGCCGGCATTCAGGCAGGCGCCCAGGCTGATCGCCAGGGCCAGCCCGGCGTGTGCCAGGGGGCCTACCAGTACCAGGTTGAACAGTTGTGTGCACACCAGGGTGAACACGGCAATTTTCACGGGTGTGCGGATATTCTGCTGGGCATAGAAGCCGGGGGCCAGCACCTTGACCAGGATGATTGCCAGCAACCCTACCGAATAGGCGATCAGGGCACGCTGGGTCATGGCCGCATCTACCGCACTGAACTTGCCGTACTGGAACAGCGCAACCGTCAGTGGCTCCGCCAGCAAGGCCAGGCCCAGCGTGCAGGGCAGTACCAGCAGGAAACACAGGCGCAGCCCCCAGTCGAGAATCCGCGAGTATTCCTCACGGTCCCGGTTGGCGTACGTCTTGGCCAGGGTCGGCAGCAGAATGGTCCCCAACGCTACGCCCAGCACGCCCGATGGCAGTTCCATGAGGCGATCGGCGTAGTACATCCACGATACCGAACCGGCTACCAGGAACGACGCGAATATCGTGTTGATGATCAGCGAGATCTGGCTCACCGACACCCCGAGGATGGCGGGCAGCATCTGCTTGAGCACTCGCCACACCCCGGCGTCGCGCAGGTTCAGCCGCGGCAGCACCAGCATGCCGATCTTCTTCAGCGCCGGCAGTTGATACAGCAACTGGGCCAGGCCGCCCGCCAGCACACCCCAGGCCAGGGCCATGATCGGCGGGTTGAAGTACGGCGTCAGCCACACGGCGAAGGCGATCATGGCCACGTTCAGCAGGGTGGGCGTGAAGGCCGGCACCGTGAAGCGGTTCCAGGTATTGAGGATGGCGCCCACCAGGGACGACAACGAGATCAGCAATATATAAGGAAACGTCACCCGCAGCAGGTCGGTGGTGAGCTGGTATTTCTCGGCGCTGTCGACGAACCCTGGGGCAGTGGCCCACACCACCCAGGGTGCGGCCAGGATGCCGATGGCGGTGACCACGGCCAGCACCAGCGTCAGCAGCCCGCTGATATAGGCCACGAACGTGCGCGTGGCCTCTTCGCCCTGCTGGCTCTTGTATTCGGCCAGGATGGGCACGAATGCCTGGGAAAACGCGCCTTCGGCAAAAATGCGCCGCAGCAGGTTGGGCAGTTTGAAAGCAATGAAGAAGGCGTCGGTGGCCACCCCGGCGCCAAAGATGCGCGCAAGGATGGTGTCGCGGACAAAGCCCAGCACCCGGGAAATCATGGTGATTGAGCTGACCGCAGCCAGTGATTTGAGCAGGTTCATCGAAAAGATTCACGCCAATGGCAGAGGACGCTGCCAGACAGCGTCCGAATGTGCGATACTCCCGCGCCTTCGCAGGGGAGCCAAAAATTCCCGAGTTTACAGGTCGCGCAGCAGAAAGGAATCTTTCCCGCCTGTTGGTGCACCGCTCGGCGGAACCTTGCAAGTGGCCTTGACATCCGGTCGACTCATCGGCATGATTCGCGGCCTATTTTGTTTGCTATTTACCTAAAGTCTTTCGAGGAGCTCGACGGTGGCCAACACACCTTCCGCCAAGAAACGTGCAAAACAGGCTGAGAAGCGTCGCAGCCACAACGCCAGCCTGCGTTCCATGGTCCGCACCTACATCAAGAATGTAGTCAAGGCCATCGACGCAAAAGACGCCGACAAAGCACAAGCTGCTTACGTTCTGGCTGTACCTGTAATCGACCGTATGGCCGACAAGGGTATCATCCACAAGAACAAAGCTGCTCGTCACAAAGGCCGTCTGAATGGCCACATCAAGGCGCTGAAAGAAACTGCAGCTGCCTAAGCGACGTGCTAGTCGAAAAACCGACCCTAGGGTCGGTTTTTTGTTGCCTGCAGTTTTTCGCGTGAGCCCTTTACATCAAGGGGCCGCTGCCAACGGCCCCTCGATGGGTCACTTGCCCAGCTGAATTTTTGGCGCCCATTGCAGCCAGTCATCCTCGGCCTTGTCGAACAAGGCGAAGGTCTGCTGCGGCCGCGCAGGGTTGCCCATGCGCTCGCCATCCGGCGTGGCAAAGGCGATGCCGCCGTCGATCAGGGTTTCCAGCGACTCGGTACGCACGGTCGCCCCTTTCAACAGGCCCCAGTCGAAACCGAAGCCACTGCTGTTCCAGAAACGGCTGCCGCTGCGCACCAGGCTGGCATAACGGGGCTCGATCAGGATGTGGATCAGCACGCGGTCAGCGCTCTGGCCAAGCTCGAAGCCAGTGACCTTGCCCACTGCGACCTCGCGGTACGTCACCGGCACACCAGCCTTGATCGAGCCACGGCGCGGCGCACTGAGGGTCAACGGCAGGCCTACTTCGGGGCCCGCTACCTCCGGCGCATCGGCCAGGGCGATGAAATCACGCTGCGGCCCCCGGTCCTTGGCGGCAGGCTGCACTTCCAGGTACTGCCCGCTGATCAAGGTATCGAGGTTTTCTGTGCGCACCAGGCCCAGGGCCGGCTTGACCACCCAGAACTGGGTGCCGACACGGGCGATCTTGTCAGCCGCCTCGGTGATACGCGCGCGCAACAGCACGGCCTGAAGGTCTGCCGTAAGGTCGACGCTCTCGATGCTACCCACATCCAGCCCACGGAAGCGGATGGCGGTACCTGGCTTCAACCCATCAGCCCGCTGCACCCGGATAGTAACCAGGGTACCCGCACGGTTCACCGCCTCCTGGTTCTCATGCAGGCGGAAGCGCGGAATGTGGCGCTTGAGCGGTGCGTTCGCCCGTGGCGTGTCGAAGGCGATCCCCCCTGCCATCAAGGTCTGCAGGGATTCACTCTTCACCTTGATGCCCGAAAGGCCACCGGTAAGGGTAATGCCGCTGGCATTCCAGAAGCGTGACGAAGCATTGACCAGCTTTTCGTATTCCTTTTCGATGTGAACGCCAATCAGGATACGGTTGCTGTCGCGGGCGAACTGGTAGCTTTGCACGCTACCCACTTTCACCTGGCGGTACATCACCGGGCTGCCCACTTCGAGCGAGCCCAGGGTATCGGCGAACAGCACCATGTGCAGGCCGGGCGCTTTCAGGTCCAGTGGCGGCGCCTTGGCCCGCGCTTCGAATTCACGCTCAGGCCTCGCGCCCTTCTCACCCGGGCGGATGGCGATGTAGTTGCCCTTTACCAGCGCTTCCAGGCCAGTGATCCCGGCAAGCGAGATCGACGGCTTGACCACCCAGAACTGGGTGCCCTCCACCAGGTAATCCTCGGTCAGCGGGTCCAGGGTGAGCTCGGCGGTGGCGCTGGAAAGGTTGTCTTCCATTTTCAGGGTTTTCAGCGACCCCACCTGGATACCTTTGTACATGACCGGCGTACGGCCAGCCTGCAGGCCCTCGTAGTCGCTGAGCTTCACCTTCACACGGATGCCCGCCTGGGCGGCATCGAAGTCCTCATAAAGCCGGAACGGCAGGCTCGGGTCGGTTGGCGGGCTGTCCTTGCGATGCTCCGGCGTAGCAAAGGCGATACCACCGGCAACGATGCTGGACAACGACTCGCTGCGCACCTTCACGCCAGAGAGCGAGGCATCGATGCTGACGCCGCTGGCGTTCCAGAAGCGCGTGTGCTTGCGCACCAGGTTGGCGTAGGCAGGTTCAATGAAGACCTTTACCTCGACCGTGCTCTGGTCGTCGGACAGACGATAGCTCTTCACCCGACCAACCTGGATCTGCTTGTAGAACACCGGGCTGTCGCGGTTGAGTGACCCCAGCCGCTCGGCCTTCAGCACAAGGTGCAGCCCCGGTTCGGAGTCCGAGAGCGGGGGCGCAACCTTGAGTGCGGTGAAGCGCTTGGTCGGCTCGCCCTCCCCTGGGCTGACGGCAATGTAGTTACCTGATACCAGCGTTTCTAGCCCGGTAATACCTGCCAGGCTGACGCTCGGCTTCACCAGCCAAAAGCGGGTGCCTTTGTTCAGGTGGTTCTCTGCCGCCTGGTTCATTTCGATAGTGGCGATGACGCCCTGATTCTCACCCTTGGCATCCAGCACCAGGCTTTTCACCTTACCGACAGGCATGCCCTTGTAGATTACCTCGGTCTTGTTGGCGACGATGCCTTCGCCCGACTCGAAGCGCACTTCAATCTGCACGCCAGCTTCGCGGTAGGCCTGCCACGCGAGCCAGCCGCCGATCATCAAGGCGATCAGGGGCAGGATCCAGATGGCCGACCAGTTGGAAGCGGGGCGGGTTTTGGCCGTTGGCAGGTCACTCATGGTCGTCATCCGACTCCGTATTGTCCCAAATCAGTCGGGGATCGAAGGTCAAAGCAGCAAGCATCGTCAGAATCACCACGGTTGCAAAGGCGACAGCGCCCAAATTGGCTTCGACACTGGCTATCCGCCCGAAATTCACCACTGCCACCAGGATGGCAATGACGAAGATATCGAGCATGGACCAGCGCCCTATGAATTCGATGAAGCGGTACATCCAGATGCGTTGCCGTGCTGACAGTGGCTGGCGACGCTGGACCGAATACAGCAGCAAGGCAATACCCACCAGCTTGAACGTCGGCACCAGGATGCTGGCAACGAACACTACCGCAGCGATCGGCACCATGCCGTGTTTGAGCAGGGCAATGACGCCCGACATGATGGTGTCGGGGCTGCCCTGGCCAAATGAGCTGACCGTCATGATCGGCAGCACATTGGCAGGGATGTACAGAATGAACGCCGCCACCAGCAGCGCCCAGGTTCGCACGATGCTGTTGGGCCTGCGTGCGTGCACCAAGGCACCACACCGGGTGCAGGTTTGCGAGGTGTCGCCAGGCACCTGCCGGTTCAGTTCATGACACTCATTGCAGACAACAATGCCTGCATCAATCGCCCGCATGCAGGTCCTCCCCCGATAACGCACTCCAAATCTGGTGCGGTGACATCACCACTTCAAGCCACACCTGAACCAGCAACAGGCTGATGAAACAGAACAGGCCAAGGCCCACGGTAATCTCGGCCAGGTCCACGAGTTTCACGATGGCCACTAACACACCCATGAAATAGACCTCGAGCATGCCCCAGTCTCGCAGGTGGTGATAGATGCGATAAAACAGCAACCCAAACTTGCGCCCAACGTTCAGCCGAATGGCCAGCAACACAGCCAACTGGCAAAGCAGCTTGGACAACGGAATCGCCATGCTGCACAGGAACACGACAATGGCCACCCCACGCATGCCCGAGTCGTACAGGCCCAGTACGCCACTCCAGACCGTGTCATCCGAGGTTTGACCCAATAGGTGCAACTGCATGATCGGCAGGAAGTTGGCCGGGATGAACAGCAGCAGCGCAGTGAGCACCAGGGCCAGGCTGCGGTTCACTACGTTGTGCCGGTGGGCGTATAGCTCGTATCCACAGCGTGGGCATAACGCCTTTTCACCATTGTGTAGAACAGGCTTGCGCAGCAACAGATCACATTCATGGCAGGCGACCAGTTCGTCCAGCGGCAGGTCGGCCAGTGCTTCTGGTTCGGCAGGGTTGGGCATAGGCTGCTTCTGACTGGGTGGGTGGGGTTATTCTAGTGGGCTTGGCTGGGTTTGTGGGAGGCGCATGTGTCTAGGCAGGCCCAAGGGGCGACGGTTCACGGCCCCTGACCAGCGTTACTTTTTTATCGCACAAAGACAAAACCCCTACCTGCATGTGCAGATAGGGGTTTTGCGAAATG